>NZ_JCBATA010000014.1:0-138463 GCF_059816245.1 Frankia sp. RB5 | reverse complement strand
TCCATCTGGCCGCCCGCCCCTGGGAGTCCGGATACGAGCCGCTGCCCGCCGCCCCGGCGCCGCCGGGCCCGCCCGCGCCCGGCGGCCCCAGGCCCGCCTCGGCCGGTGCCGGGACGGCGGGCAGCGGCTCGTATCCGGACTCCCAGGGGCGGGCGGCCAGATGGAAGTACGCGCCGGGGATGCGCAGCGCGTCGGCGATCCGCTCGATCAGGGAGAGCCGGGCGATGTGGTCCTCGCCCTGCATGATCCGGCTGACCCGGCTCTGGCTGAGGCCCTCGACCGGGGACGCGATCCGGTTCTGGCTCGCGCCGTCGTACTTCTTCATGAGGCGGAAGACCATCCGGAAGTCCCGCGCTGCGCAGGCGGCCCGGAACTCGGCGCGGGCGAGCAGGTCGGGGGAGACCCGGTAGGGACCGGACTCGTACGACATCAACCGGCCTTCCTGAGGGCACCTGAGCCACGCCGACCGCCGCGCCAACCCGTGGGACACCCAACGGAACTCGGACGTCGCGAGGTGACCGGCCCGGGTGTGCGGGCCGTTCCAGGCGGCGCCTGCCGGCGGATGCGCAGGTCGCCCGATGCGTCAAGCCGGAGCCGACACGTCAGGATAGCGACGCTATGCCAGCCGGGAATTGGGTTTGCGCTGGTTGTGGCCGTCGCGGCGTTGTCGCTGATCCGACAGGCGGGGTGCGCGGATCCGCCCGTCCCGCCGGGCTGGCTCTGCTACGGCGCGGGATCGGCGAGTGCCCCGTTCGGAGGATGCCGCGACCCCCGGCCTGGCGGGCGGCCTAGCCCGATCCGGCCGTGGCGCGGGTCATATGAGAAGAGCATGCCTGACTGACGTTTCCCCGCCACCCCCGATCGGGCGACGCTGGCTCCAGGCCGGCCCCGCCCCGCGTCGAGCCGCGACCTCCGCCGGGCGGGGTCGGCGCCGGTCATCGGCGCGGGTGACGGCGCGAACCCGGCCGTCGGCATGGTCGTGAGGCAGGGGGCCCGTGGTCCCAGGCGACGGGCGAAGGCGGAAGGCTGGTGACGATCGTGACGGACCTGATGAGAGACCGGGAGCAGCCGGCCGTCGTCTACGGGATCGTCCGCTTCGCCCCCGGCGGCGACCGGCAGGTGCTGGACATCGTCATCACGTTCGCCACCGCGGCGGCGGCGGACGGCTACGCGGCCGGGCAGGGATGGGCGGACTACGAGGTCGCGCCAGCCCGCTTCTTCGTCCGCGAGCGGCCGTCGGCCCTTGACGCGATGCCGCCCCCGACCCGTCCGGCCCCACCCGGGGCCCGGCCGTCCGCCCTGGATACGCACCTTCCGCCAAGCCCTGACCTGGCCCGCCCTGACCCCGCCAGCGCTGACCCCGCCGGCCCTGACCCCGCCGGCTCTGGCTTGGGCCATCCTGACCCGGCCCGTTCCGGGCCTGGTCGGCCCGGCCTGGGCCGCCCCGACCCGCGCCCGGTCGAACCCGACCACCTCACCGGCCGCCGACCGCCCGGGCCCGCCCGCTGGTCCCCGGCGACAGATCGGCCGCCGACAGGTGGCCCTGCCCTGCCCAAGCAGGGTCACCGCCCCGTCTCCGCTGATCCGGCCGGACCCCCTGGATCGGCGGAGACGGGCGAGACAACCCCGACCGGCGTCGCCGGACAGGGGCCCGCCCGGCCCGGCGAGCCGGCCGGCCGGACCGTCGCCGCACCCGATCCCGGGGTGGGCGGCCCGGTCGGGCCAGGCGTGACCATGACCGCGTGGGGGACCCACCGCTGGGCGATCGCGCTCACCGCGGGCTCCGATCCGGGGGACGCGCTGCGGGCCGTCGGAAGGCTGCCCGCCGGCCTGGTCTTCGCCGCTGCCTACGGAGACGTCGACGTCGTCCTGGTCTACGGCGGCCCGCCTGGTGGGCCCCCGCCCGGCACGCGGCCGACCGTCGCCGAAGAGCTGCTCGACCCGCCGCCTGAAGGCGCGCTGTGGGCCCGGTGGATGACGAGCAGCGAGCGCGATGCCTACCGTGCCGGCCGCGACGCCGCCCTCGACGAGGTCCGGCGGGCCCTGACCTGAGGACTGGCGGACCGCTGACCGGCCGGCTGGGCGGTCGACCGCCGCCGGGGCCACCTGGCGGCAGGGCGCCATCAGTCGTCGTCGCGTAGACGCAGCGTCATCCGGTCGGTGGTCGACGGCAGGGCGGGTACCCGCAGGGTGGTGCGGTGCGCGGCCCGCCCCCGCGGCGTCTGGGTGACCTCGAAGGAGCGGTCGCCCGCCGGGATGAACCGGTCCACGCCGGTGATGAAACCGATTCCGAAGTACGCCGGGATCGGTGTCGCGATGTCGGAGGCGCCGTCCGCGCCGCGGTCGAACACGAACAGCTGCCGGGTCATCTTCGTGCGTGGCGCGGTCGCCGCGGACAGGACGTTCGCGCCGTCGACGGTGAGCACGTCGCTGCCCGCGCCCTGATCGCCCCACCACTCCAGGTCCCGGTCGATGACGAGGTCGGTCTGGCGCGGGCTGACCTCCATGCCACCGCCGATCTCGCCGCCCGGCCGGCTGGTGAGCAGCCGGACGAGCCGGTCACCGCGCCGGAACGGCTCGAAGTAGAAGTGGTGGACGGGCTCCCCCGCCCGCACGATCGCGAACTCGTAGTAGGCCGTCCCGTCGGCGCGCAGCGGCCCCCAGGAGCCGTCGGCGGGCAGCGTGAACAGGCCCGCGAGCCCGTTCGGGAGACGCCGGCCGGTCTTCGGGTCCAGCCGGTACACCTCCAGCCGGGCCCCGCCGAGTCCGGCGTTGGCCGGGTAGAGCAGAGCCCGCCCGGAGATGTCGATCGGCCCGCGCTGCGGGGTGACATCGTCCGTGAACGGATCGGTGCCGGTCAGGAAGCGGTACATCTGCCGGAAGGTAGCGGCCGCGCCGAGCAGCTGGCCGCGGTCGGCTTCCAGGAAACGCACGTTGTCGGCGCCGGCGACCCGCCGGGTGGGATCCCCCGCACCCCACACGACGAGGGTGTGCACCCCCTTGGGAGTTCTGAGGGTCTGCGGTCCGTCGACACTGATCAGATGGGCGACGCGCGCCGCCCGCGCGGGTGAGCTCGCCAGATACCGCTGGCCGAGGTCGGCGCCCTCGGCGTGGGCGACCAGGTCGACCTGTTTGGTTCCGGCGAGTGTCAGCAGGCGTTGTATCTCGCCGTCGAGGCGGGCGAAGACCGGGCCCTCAGTGACGGTCGACGAGGAGGCGTCGTGGTCGAGCGCGGTTATCCGGTCCGCGGGATATCCATTGCTGGCGAAGCGCTGCGCCTGCGACTCGAACTGTTCGCCGGAACCCAGGTTGCCGTGCAGGAAGACAATGGGCGTCCGGGAGGTGTCCGGCGGTGCGACCGGTGCCGCGAGCTCTCGCCCCAACGCGCCGGCCTCCGCGTCGGCGGACGCCGATCCGCCGCCGGCGGAACAGGCGGCGAGTGCCGCGGCGAGCAGCAACGCGGTGGTCAGGCCGAACCAGCGGTGCCGAGGCATGCCGGGCCCCTTCCCTCCGGGATGTTCGGCGGCCGTGCGAACCGCCCCGGTGCTGCTCCGCGCCGATCCCGTGACCAGATCACGGCGCGGCCGATCGGACGACCCCGTGAGACCTGGGTTCTCATCATCCGGTGGAACAGCGAAAGATATCGCCCGCGCGTGGGCGAGGTCACCCGTTCCCGCGCCGGGCGCGACATCGTTGTGGCGGCGGAGGGTCCCGTGCGCCGTGCGCGGATCGGCGGGATGCGGACCGGTGTCGTTGCGGGCCAGCCGCGGGCGGGCGGCTGGCATCGGTGTCCTGAGAACCCGCCGACGGCCGATCGCCGCCCCTGTCGGCGGGTCGGCGCGATGGCCGCCGGCCGGTCGAAGCAGCCGGAAAATGAGGTGCGGACCCTTGCCGGCGCCTGTCATCATGCACGGGTGAGCGAGTCTGGTGAGTCAATGACCAGGCGACGGGAGGAGCTCGACAGAAACACGGTCGGCACTATCGGGGAAGCGGACTGCGTAAAGCCGGTCCGGCACGCCGGTCTACGTTCCTACCTGCGGTTCGTGCGGACTTTCCGGAAACCGCTGCTGGCGGTCGCCGCCTGCTTCACGGTGTCCAACCTGGCGCTCGTCGTCCTGCCGGTGCTCATCGGCGGTTTCATTCAGGCCCTGAGCCGGGGGTCCGATTCCACCGACACCGCCTACCGTTACGTGGCCCTCCTGGTGGGCTGCAACATCCTGCACGACCTGACCTGGCGCGCCGGCGAGCTGATGTACCGCCGGCTGCTCATCCACCGCGGGTACGAATACGAGAACCTGCTGTTCCGGGGCGTGATCGACAAGCCGTACCCGTACTTCGTCGGCAAGTTCACCGGCAAGGTCAGCAGCTACATCGCGACCCTGGGACGGGAGTTCCGGGAGCTCCTGGAGGAGTCCTGTTTCACCTACGTGGAACAGGCGATCCGGGTGCCGTCGATCGTCATCATCATGTTCGCGGTCAACCCGTGGTCGGGGCTCACGTTCCTTTTGGCCATGCTGCTGATGCTCGTGGTCGGCCGGTACACCGCCCGCCGGTCCTTCCGAGCCGAGAAGGAGCTCGCCGACCAGGTTTCCGGGATGGACGGCCACGTCATCGACATCATCGCGAACTTCGTCAGCGTGAAGTCGTTCCGGCAGGAGCGCGCCGAGTACGAGGAGGTGCGCCGGCGCCGCCGTGAGGTCATCACGGCGGCCCGTCGGTCGTTCGCGTGGGACATCGTCTTCTGGGGCGGAATGGCGGTTGTCGTGCGGTATCTTGTCTGGCCGGTCTCGGTGCTGCTCAACCTGCACCTGTACCTGGCCGGCGAGCTCAGCCTGGCGCAGTTCGCGACGTTCCTGTCCGCGCTGGTGATGTTCTCCGACTTCATCTGGGTGACGGTGTGGGAGGTCGCGCAGGTGAACCTGCGGCTGGCCCGGGTCGAGGAGGCGTATCGGTACCTGTTCGGCGACCGGCACATCGCGGTGACCGAGTCCGTCGGGCCGACTTCGCTGGAGTCGCGCCCGGAGCCCGGACCGGGTCAGCTGGAGCTGCGGGGGCTTTCGTTCGCCTATCCGGACAACGACCGACGGCCGGTGCTCACCGGCATCGACCTGACCATCCGGCCGGGCGAGAAGATCGGTGTGGTGGGCCGCAGCGGCAGTGGGAAGACGACGCTCGTCAAGCTGCTGCTCGGCTATTACCCGCTACCGGTGGAATCCGTCCTGGTGGACGGCCGCCCGACGCCGAACCGGGAGCTCGCGGCCGCGATCTCCTACGTTCCCCAGGACACCGCGCTGTTCCATCGCTCCATCCGGGACAACATCACCTACGGGGCACCGGGGCCGGTCAGCCGGGAGCAGGTCGAGGCGGCGGCGCTGCGGGCCCATGCCCACGACTTCATCATCGGTGCGCCGCAGGGCTACGACACCCTCGTCGGCGAGCGCGGAATCCGGCTGTCGACGGGCCAGCGCCAGCGGATCGCGATAGCCCGCGCGTTCATCGACGACCGGCCGATCCTGATCCTGGACGAGGCGACCAGTGCCCTCGACAGCGAGAGCGAGGTCCTCGTCCAGCACGCGCTGGAGCGGCTCTGGCAGGACAAGACGGTCATCGCGGTGGCCCACCGGTTGTCCACCCTGCTGAACATGGACCGCATCATCGTCCTGGCCGACGGCGTCATCGTGGAGCAGGGATCGCACCGCGAACTGCTCGACCTCGGCGGCCGCTACCGGAGCCTGTGGGAACGTCAGAGTGGCGGCATGATCTCCGTCGACTGAGCGCGCCACCGCGGGCCCGCCGACCGGCGGGCCCGCGGCGGCGCCGGGTCCATCAGGTGACGGCGGTCCGCCCGGAGTCGCCGGAGCCGGTGTAACGCGACAGCGCGTCCTTCGCGACCGACCACACCACGGGAATGATCGACATCGGCCAGGCGGAACAGTCGACGCCATGCATGAGCGGGACCTGTCCCCACGAGCCCGACGGCAGGCAGCTGTCGGCCCCGCCGCCCTGGCGGCTCGCCGTCGCCACGCTCGCGGGCACGGCCGCGACCACCGTGGGCACGGTCACCTCGACCGGGGGCACGGTGGCCGACACGGACGCGCCGTCGCCCTCGTCCGTGCCGGAGGAGGAGGCCGGGCTGCCCGCGGCGGCCGCGGTGCCGGCGGTGCCCGCCGAGCCCGTCCCCGAGGAGCCGCCCCGCGCCGTGCCCGCGGCGGTGGTCGCCGTCCTTGCCGCGCCGGCCGCACCAGCCGTGCCTGGCACGCTGGTCGTGTCCGGTGCGGTCGAGCCCGGCTCCTCGGCCGTGCCCGCGGCGCCTGGCGCGCCTGGTGCGACGGCCGCCCCCGCGGTGGCGGCCGGCGCGCCGTCGCCCGCTGCGCCGGACACGGCGGAGACGAGCGTCGTCGCCAGCATCGGCACAGTGGCGGCACCCTCGTCGGCCGGGGCCGCCCAGGGCGCGGCGAGCTGCCACCGTGAGGAGAGCGGACCGCCGTCGAGCCCGGACGGGATCGGCTGCCGAGCATCCCAGACGGTGCCCGTCAGCGGATCGTTCCCGGCGGAGCCGCCCGTACCGGACCCGGTGCCGGCAAGGCCGCCGGGACCGGCCGGCAGCCCGGTCCCGGGCACCGGTGGTACCGCCGGCGCCATCCCGGTGACGGCGTCGCCGGCGGAACCCGAACGCGGGGCGTGCCGGGCCACACTGTCACTGCTCGGCGAACCGCCGCCGGTGGTGGGGCCCATCGGGGCGGAGCCGGCGATGATCGCCGCGGTCACCGCGGCGGCGACCGCGGTCGCGCCCACGCTGGGGGCGAGCGCCGCCCGCCGGATCCGGCGGGCTTCCCGCCGCTCCCGTGCGGCCCGAGCCCGGCGAGCGTCGGCCGCCGCCGCGTCCAGCGGTCCCCTCAGATCGGCGAGGACGAGCGGCTCGACGACGGTGTCGTCGTCGACCGGTTCCAGGCCTACCGGTTCCAGGCCTACCGGTTCCAGGCCCACCGGCTCCAGCCCGGCCGGGCTCTGGCCGGCCGGGCTGTGGATGGCCGGACGTGAGCCGATCGGTTCCAGACTGACCGGACTCGCGTCGACCGGTGGGGGGCTGACCGCTTCCGGGCGGATCGGCTCCAGAGCGAGCGGCGGTACCGCCGCGGCCCGGGCGGAGACACGGACGCCGCTCGCGGGCCCGATACCGAGGCCGGCCGCCGCCGCGGCCGTCTCGATCTGGGTTCGCAGCCGCCGGGAGTCCGGCCGGCGCTCCGGCTTCTTGCGCAGGGCGGCGGCGATCACGCCGCGCAGCGAGTCGGGCAGGCCGTCGAGGTCGGGCTCGCCGTAGACGGTGCGGTACAGCAGCGCGTCGAGCGGACCTGCACCGAACGGCGGGCGCCCGCTCGCCGCGAAGGCGATCGTCAGGCCCCAGGAGAACACGTCGGCGGCGGGGCGGGCCCGCCGCGTGGTCGTCAGCAGCTCGGGCGCCAGGTAGCCGACGCTGCCGAGTACGACACCGGAACCGGTCATCGTCCCGGGCGGACCCGCGACGATGCCGAAGTCGATCACCTTCGGGCCGTCCGGGCCCAGCATCACGTTGCCCGGCTTGAGATCCCGGTGCACGACGCCGACCTGGTGGATGGCGCCCAGCGCCTCCGCGAGACCGCTCGCCAGCCGCCACAGCGGCTCGCCGGACATCGGCCCACCGGCGGTGATCGACGCGAACAGGGTCGGCCCGTCGACGTACTCGGTGGCCAGCCAGGGCACGTCGCCGTCGACGTCCGCGCTCAGCAGCCGGGCGATGCGCGGGCTGTCGATCCGCGACACCGCGGCCGCCTCGCGGTGGAAGCGGCTGCGTGATCCCGCGTCGGCCGTGTACTCCTCGCGCATGACCTTGACCGCGGCGCGGACACCGGCGGCGTCCTCGCCGAGGTACACGATGCCCATGCCGCCGCTGCCGAGCCGGCCGATGAGCCGGTACGGACCTACTTCGGGCGGATCACCCGCCCGCAGAGCCTTACAGGACACGAAACGTCCCCCTCGGATGCTCCCTCGCACGGCGGCTGCCACGTGTGCCGCCGTGCCGGGTACCAGGAGCGGCGGCGAACCACGAACGCCGGCGCCGCCCGGCCGCGGCTGTGCGCCGCCACCCGACCGACCCGTTGTACCCGGACGATTCGACCGAGGTGCCGGTGCTCGCGCGGGCGGGGGTGGGGCCCGCGTGACGTGTTCACGGAGCATCGAGGGTCCGGCCGGCCGCGTCCGCACCGACGTCGGCGGTCGGGGCGCGCGGCCGGTCGGGGACCCGGGCGCCCGGGTGGGTGCCCGCCCGGGCGGCGCACCGGGCCGGTCGAAGCCGCTCGTACCTGGGCTCGGGCGGCGCTCGGCGGGGCGCTGGGTGCGGGCGGTGCGCTACCGGGCGACGAGTCGGCGGATGTCCGTGCTGGCGGTGCCGAGCCCGCTCGGGCTGCCGAAGGGGCGCCGGTCGGCGGCCGGGTGGTAGCGCAGCTCGGCCTCCTCGTATCGGTGGGTCCCTTCGTGCCAGCGCAGGATGCCGGCGAGCCAGTGCTGGAGCTCCCCGATGTAGCGGCCCAGCGCCCCGCGGATCTCGCCGTCGAGCTCCATCTGGTCGAACAGCGCGGGCAGCTCCTCGGCGATGATGTGCTCGAACTGGCGCATCCGGGCCGTCATCAGGTCGTTGACCACCTCGACTGCGCGCTCGCGGTCGCAGCCGAGGAAGTTCTCGACGACGAGCACACAGTTGTGGATCTCGCCCTCGAACTGGATCTCCTTCTGGTAGGAGAAGACGTCGTTGAGCAGGCAGGCGTAGTCGGCCGCCGCGTTCTCCAGCGACCGCATCGGCCTGGTGCGGAAGACCTCCGCGGGCACGGTGCTCGCGTGGGCGAGCCGGCACAGGCTCATCGTCAGGTCCGAGCCGAAGGTGGCGCGGCGCATCTCCAGGTAGTCGATGGGATCGGGGATGCGGTTGACGGCCGCGTTCGCCAGTTCCCACAGCCAGCTGTCGATCATCACCTCCACGGCGGTGCGGAAGATGGCGCGGGCGTCCGGCGCCATCGGAGCGGCGGTGCGTCCCCACAGGTCGGCGAGGCCGCGTTCGAGCGCGTTCGCCGGCACGTCCGTGATCGGCCCGTCGAGTGGCATGAACGCGCGCAGCCGCGCGTTGGACAGCTTCGCCCCGGCGAGGTCGCCGGTGCGGCCGAAGGCCACCGGGTAGAGATCGTCGCCGTAGGTTCCCCAGGTCAGCCAGCCGGTGGTCAGGTCGAGCTCCGCCGCCGAGGCGTCCGGGTGGATGCCGGCCGAGCACAGGGCGAAGTCGAAGGCGATCAGCTTGTGCTCGTCCCAGATGCCGGGAACGGCGTCCAGCATGCCCATCGACCGGGCCCACCCGAGGATCGAGCGGCGGGCCTCGCCCAGGTGCGGGCTCTGGCCGGTGCCGTAGGGCAGGTAGAACTCGGGCAGCGTCGTCGGGCCGACGAGCCGGAACGGCACGCTGGCGTGGGCCCGCAGCCGTTGGGGCGTGGTCGCGAGCAGGGACGGCACGATCCGCACCGCCGAGGTACCGAGGCTCGGCACGCCGGGCAGACCGGGCAGGCCGCCGACCCCCAGCGGTGTCGGGACGCCGGCACCGGCCGGGGATGGCGCCGCGGCGGATGGCAGTGCTGTCTCGCCGGGGAGGGCGTCGGGGGTGACCTCGCTGTTCATGTAACGACTGGAGCGCAGGTGCCACTCGTGCCCGCCGGACTGCCAGTCCTGCAGGCCCTTGGTGTAGGCCAGGGTCGCGAGCCGGCCCGCCGGGTCGACGCCGTGCTCGTCGAGGACGGCCGGCACCTCGGTGATCGCCGTGTGCTCGAACTGGTGCAGGCGGGAGGTGAGCAGGTCGTTGACGGCCTCGGCGGCGGCCTGCGTGCCGATGCCGAGGAAGCGTTCGACGACGAGGACGCCGTTGGACAGCTCGCCCTCCTCGGTGACCTCGCGCTCGTAGGAGAACAGGTCGTTGCGCAGGTGGACGGCGTCGGAGAAGGTGTCGCGCAGCACCCGCAGCGGGCGGGTGGCGGCGACGGCGGTCGGTACCTCGGCGTCGGCGGCGTGCTCGACGAGGTTCGCCGACCAGGGGGCGCCGCCGACCTTGCGGCGCATCTCGATGTACTCGATCGGGTTCGACAGCCGACCCGCGTTGATGTTGGCGAGCTCCCAGAGCGACTCGTCAAGCAGGGCGCGGGTGCTGACGACGAACCGGGCCCGCCAGTCGGCCGAGCGGGCCGGCACGGTGCGTTCCCACAGGTCGGCCAGACCCCGCTCGACGGGGTTCGTCGGCTCCTCGGTGATCGGGCCCTCGATCGGCATGAACGCGGGCAGCCGGTCGAGGTAGGCGCGGGCGCCGGCCATGTCGTGCGTGCGCTTGAAGAGCTCGAGGAAATGGTCGTCGAAGTAGAACACCCAGACGTACCAGTCGGTGATCAGGTTCAGCCGGTCGGCGGTGGCGTCGGGATGGGTGTAGGCGCACAGCAGGGCGTAGTCGTGGGCGTCGAGATCCTGCTCGGTCCAGATCGCGATACCGCCCTCGGACGGATCGATCATTTCCATCTCCCGGGCCCACACCCGGCTGTGTTCCCGGGCGGTCTCCAGATGGGGACTGAGCCGCGCCGGATACGGCACGTAGAATTCGGGAAGGGTGAAAGGCTGCATCGTTTCTCCGGGAAAACCCTTCGCTGCCGCGGATCGCTGCCGCGGATCGTGGACGCCGGATCCGGGCGCCATCCGCCGGGCGCAACGCGCCCGTGGCGAACGTCGACGGAAGCGGCGTGGTGCGCACCGGCCGGGGCACTCAGCGTCCGATCTCGACGTTCTCCAGCACGCCGAGGGCGTCCGGGACGAGAACCGCGGCGGAGAAGTAGGTCGTCACCAGGTAGGAGATGATCGCCTTCTCGCTGATGCCCATGAACCGCACCGACAGGCCCGGCTCGTACTCGTCGGCGAGGCCCGTGTGGTGCAGGCCGATCACGCCCTGGCTCTCCTCGCCGGTGCGCAGCGCGATGACGGACGTGCTGCCCGTCGCGCTGATCGGGATCTTGTTCAGCGGGAGCAGCGGAACACCCCGCCAGGCCGGGACGTGCTGGTCGTGGAACAGCACGGTCGCCGGGTAGATGCCGCGTGCGGTGCACTCCCGGCCGAAGGCCGCGATCGTGCGGGGGTGGGCGAGCAGGAAGTGGGTGCTGCGCCGGCGGCTGAGCAGCTCGTCGAAGTCGTCCGGGGTCGGCGGGCCGGAGTGGGTGTGGATGCGCTGGCGCAGGTCGGCGTTGTGCAGCAGGCCGAAGTCGGGGTTGTTGACCAGCTCGTGCTCCTGGCGCTCGCGCAGCGCCTCGACGGTGAGCCGCAGCTGCTGCTCCAGCTGGTTGATCGGCTCGTTGTAGAGGTCGGCCACCCGGCTGTGGATGCGCAGGACGGTCTGGGCGACGCTGAGCTCGTACTCGCGGGGGGTGAGCTCGTAGTCGACGAACGTGCCGGGCAGGTCCGGCTCGCCGCTGTGACCGGCGGAGATCGCGATCTCCGCCTCGCCGTGCTTGTTGCGCGCCGGCTGCGGCCGGGACTGGTACTCGCTCAGGTGCCCGGCCAGCGCCGTGTCGCGGCCGACGACCTCGGCGAGCTGGTCGCGGGTGAGCACCAGCACGGTGGTCGGCGTCAGCGCGCGGGCGGTGTAGTCCCAGGTCAGGTCGGACGCGACCAGAACGTCCTCGCCGAAGTACTCGCCGTCCGCCAGCACGCCGAGGGAGCGCTCGTCGCCGTACTCGGTGGCGCCGAACTTCCCGACCTTGCCGTGGGCGATCAGGAACACCGCGTCAGCCGGGGCGCTGGTCTCCGCCAGGACGTCGCCCTGGCCGTACTCGCGCTGCTCGAAGCGGTCCGCGAGACCGGTGAGCGCGTCGCCGCCGAAGCCGCGCAGCGCGGGCAGCTCCGCCAGCTCGCCGGGCACCACCCGAACGTCGGAGCCGGTGTTGGTGAACGTGATCAGGCCGTCCCCGAGGATGTAGGTCAACCGGCGGTTGACCCGGTAGACGCCACCGGCGGTCTGGACCCAGGGAAGAACGCGCAGCAGCCACCGGGAGGTGATCTCCTGCATCTGGGGGACGGACTTGGTGGTCGTCGCGAGGTTGCGCGCGGCCGCGGTGCTCAGGCTCAGCCGGGGGTCCTCGCCGGCGGCGCCCGCGCTGGTCACTCCGGGGTCGGTCGGAACGGGCTCGGTCATGGCAGACTCCACCTATCTGTGGTTCTTGCTGGGGCTGTTCTTCCAGGTGCTGGGTGCGACCGGCCAGGACAGGCGGGCAGAGCGGGTGGGCACAGCCCAGCCGAGGTCCGGTCCGGTGTGATGCGTCGCCGGAGATGCTCGTGGCGATGTGGTCGGACGGCCGCGATCTCGCCATCCGCCCGCCGTGCGTCGCGGGGTTCCGCCGGTCGGCGGCGCGGGCCGGTGGGGCGCGCGCCGCCAACCCTCGTGCTGCCGTCGCCGCCCGACCGCCCGCGGTACGCCCACGGGCCGAGGAACGACGGTCAGGCGAAGGTGTGCGCGGCCGTCATCCGGCCGCGAGAAGATGTCTGCGGCGAGGGCGGTCCGACCGCCCGATCACCGTTACGACAATGCAGGCGAATGATCCGCGTCCGCCCATGGGTCGTGTGACCGCATCGTCGACAGCTCCATACCAGTAGACCCCCGTGGTGTCGCGGGTTTCGGCGACATGCGCTTTGTAATCGAGTCCGACGGCGCGTGTCTCGCCGCGCATCGGAAGCCTCCCCCATGGGCGGGTTGGGCGGCAAGCCTTTTGCCGAACCAATCGCGGACTGGCCCGCCGGATGACCCGTTCTAGTCCTGAGTGATCCGATCTTCGTCACGGACCGTAAAGGTCGGCACGGTATGGAGACGACTGATTTCCGGGGCGTTGCGGCGATCCGGCGGCCAACCGCTCGAGTGCATTTCCCGGGGTGCGGAACAATCGCGGAATGTGCCTCGCCCGCCGATGGCAAATCGTCGGATGGTGTGCCGCCGCTCGGTCTCGATTCCGCCGTGCCGCGTCCAGCGCACTTCACCGCGCCGCGACCGGGGGAACGTCGGCCTGCGGCGTGCCGCGACGCCGTCCGAGCTGACCGGCCGCACGTCTGGTGCCCGGCCGCGGCCGCCGGCCGCGGGGTCGCGATCGGGCGGCGTGCGGGACGCGGGAAACGCACTGTCCGGGATGCGTCAACCTGGTCGGCGTGCTCGTCGACCCGCGGCGATCGGGTGTGGCGCGGCGTGGCGCGACATGGCCCGGTCGTCGACGCGGCGGGTGGGCGCAGGCCGAGCGCGGGCGGAATCGTTCGTGGGCGGCCAGCGGAAGGCGGCCCTCGACCGAGGGACGGCTGCACGTGGGGCCCCGCCGGCGGCTGTCGCGGGTTACGCGCGCCGGCGCCGCCGGTGGGCGGGAAGGAAAGTCGGTGCCCAGGCCACGCGGTCCGAGGCGGTCGCGGCGGTCCTCGTCCGCGCTGGGCGATCCACCGTGGCCCCGCCGCGTTGCCCGGGTTCGGCGGGGCCCGGCCCGCGCGGCCCGCACGGCCTGGCCGCGGCGGGAGACGCGGCGATGGCGGCGCGGGCCCGCTCCTGCCCGGCCCGTGGCCCGGCCTCGCGGCGGGACGGTCCGGTCGGCAGGCTCCGGCTCCGCGCCGGCCGCGCCGTCGAGAGGGCGGGGGCGTGTCCGTTTCAGGGCCAATGGCCTGGCTGGTTCCGGGACTTTGGTCCTTATCGAATCGGCGGTCTCCGTATTGCATCGGTCACCGATGGCGTATCAGAAGTGACTGTCCGACATTGCCGGTTTCGGCCCCGGCGTCGGTGACGGAAAGTCGCGGGCGCCCGGTCGGATAGCGGCACTGGTTGCCGGCTCGCGGACATCGGGCCGTCGGGCGGCGATGGCCACGTGGCGTGGGAGTGTCGGAGCCGAATGATCCTGCGGCGAGGGTGGCGGCCCGGTTTCCGGAATCGCCTACGTGTCCGCGTTGACGTGATCGCTACGCGATGAACTCTTGACTCTCGGTAAGGTTGTCGGCTAGTGGACTAGTTCCAAATGGCTAGTAAACCCTGTGCACTGCTAGCCAGAGCGCACTAGGTCGCATGTGGAGGGGATCTTCCGGGCCGCCGTCGCGAGGACGTGCCCACCCCGCGGCGCCGTGTCGCGAACTCCGCGTGTCGTGTCTGGTTTGTCCCCCTGCTCGCGACACGGGCCGCCGTGACGCTGCCATCACACTGCGACGGCCCGCCGCGACAACCAACCGCGAAGATCACGCATCGAGGCGGCCGCGGGCGGGCGCGGGCGCCGCCGGTCCCGTGCTCAGCCGGCGGCGCGCACCGCCGCGGCGGTGGCCAGTGGATGAGCGGCCAGCTCGAACGCCGCCATCTGCTCGACCGACCAGGGGCTCAGCGCCCAGGGAGCCGACACGGCGGCGGCGCGGTACGCCTCCCAGTCGACCCACCGCCACTCGACGACCTCGCCCGGGTCCGGATCCGGATCGCCCAGCGCGCGGGCGACGTAGACGGGGCAGACCTCGTTCTCGACCAGGCCGTCGGCCGCTGTCGCCCGATAGGCGAAGTCGGGCAGCGCGAGGCTCAGGTCGGCGAGCGCCAACCGCAGTTCCTGTCCCACCCGCCGCTCGACGGCGACCTCCATCGGCTCGCCGGGGCGGGGATGCCCGCAACAGCTGTTGGTCCACACCCCGGGCCAGGTCCGCTTGCCCAGCGCGCGGCGGGTGACGAGCAGCCGCCCGGCGGCGTCGAAGATGTACGTCGAGAAGGCCAGGTGCAGAGGCGTGTCGAGACCGTGCACGGCCAGCCGCGGCGCCGTCCCGCACGGCCGGCGTTCCGCGTCCAGCAGCACGACCTGATCGCCGACGTCGACGGCGGGAGCAGAGGTTTGGGTACTCACGGGGCTGGCCTCACTTCCAGGGGGGTGTGGGGTCCCACCGGTCCATCCTCCCGCCGGGGGGCGCGCACAGCGGCCCGACCCTGGGCCCCGCTGGTCACATCGGTACCCCGAACGGGCCAACCTGGGGCTGGTGAGCCGCCCGGGCGTGCGTGGTGGGCGCGGGCCGTGATGGTCCGATTCGGGACGGCGATACCCAGGGTTGATCATCCCATTGATGGCAGGCTGAGTCGGGGTAGGTCGGTCCGGGTGGCTGACCGTCACCAAACGCTCGCCGATCGCATTCGTGGAGGAAGCGCCGATGACGGACATGGACGTGCGTCCCACCGACACCGCCAGGGCCGACGCCACCACGGGCGAGACCCCGGGCGACGCCACCCCGGGCGACGCCACCGCGGGCGCCGCCGCCCGGGGTGAGGACGCTCGGTGTGAGGCCGGGCTCCTGGGCGTCCTCGCCGACCTCGTCGGGCGGGGGCTTGCCGGGGCCGAGCCCGGCCGGGACCAGGCGTTGGCGGTGCTGCGCAGCGGGGACGACGACCTGCTGGACGTCCTCGCCGCCGCCGGGCGCCTGCGGCGCCACCACTTCGGCCGTCGGGTCAAGCTGAACTTCCTGGTCAACCTCAAGAGCGGGCTGTGCCCGGAGGACTGTTCCTACTGCTCCCAGCGGCTGGGCTCGCAGGCCGGCATCCTGCGGTACAGCTGGCTGCGCCCGCAGGAGGCGGCCGCGTCCGCCGGTGCTGGCATCGCCGGTGGTGCCCGCCGGGTCTGCCTGGTCGCGAGCGGCCGCGGCCCCACCGACCGGGACGTGGACCGCGTCGCGGACACCATCGGGGCGATCAAACAGGCCCACCCGGAGGTCGAGGTCTGCGCCTGCCTGGGCCTGCTCTCCGACGGGCAGGCTGACCGGCTGCGCTCGGCCGGTGCGGACGCGTACAACCACAACCTGAACACGTCCGGCGAGAACTACGCGGACATCTGCTCCACCCACACCTACGACGACCGGGTGCGCACCGTCGACGAGGCGAGGGGCGCGGGGCTGTCCCCCTGCTCCGGGATCATCGCCGGGATGGGGGAGAGCGACGAGGACCTGGTGGACGTCGCGTTCGCGCTGCGCGCGCTGCGGCCGGACTCGATCCCGGTCAACTTCCTGATGCCGTTCGAGGGCACCCCACTGGCTGGCGAGTGGAACCTGGATCCGCGCCGGTGCCTGCGGATCCTGGCCATGGTCCGCTTCGTCAACCCCGCCGCCGAGGTGCGCCTCGCCGGCGGCCGGGAGATCCATCTCGGGTCGATGCAGGCGCTGGCCCTCTCGGTGGCCAACTCGATCTTCCTGGGCGACTACCTCACCAGTGAGGGCCAGCAGGGTCACCAGGACCTGAAGATGATCGAGGAGGCCGGTTACACCGTCGAGGGCCTGGCCGACGCGGAGGCAGCGGCGGACACGGCGGACACGGCGCGCTCGGTCACCTTGCGCCACCGCGGGGTGGGCACCGAGCTGCCGCCCAACGCCTGAGTCCGACGCCCGGCCGTGCGCCGGCGATCTGCCCGTCAGGAGGCGAGCAGCCCGGCGTCTGCCCGGATCTCGGCGAGCCGCTCCCACTCGTCACTGGTCAGGACGGTCAGGGCGGCGGGGAACAGGCCCTCCTGCTCCTTGACGATGTGTCGGCGCAGCAGGGTCAGTGCCTTAGTGATCTGGGCGGGCCAGGCCGGATCCGTACGGGCGGTGCCGTCGGTCGCCCCGGCGAGCACCGCCGCGATCCGCCGGTGCTCGCCCTGCAGGACGGCGATCTGCTCGGGGAACTCCGCGGCCATCGGGGGGAACAACCCGCCCTCCTCGACCTCGGCGTGCGCGCCGAAAAGGACGGAGATCGCCGTCACGCACTCGACGAGCGCGTCGAGGTCCCCGCAGCGGCAGGCGGCGCGGGCGAGCGCCGACAGCTCGACGAGCTCGTCCTGCTCGCGGATCAGCTCCTCGATGGCCGGGGTCGCAAGGCACCAGCAGTAGTCAGACACAGTAGGCCGTCCTCGGTTCGCTTGGAGATCAGTCGACCGTTCCGGTGTGGGGCCACCGGATCCGTCCACCCGCCGAGTGGGTCCGCCGAACGGCGCCCACCCGGCCGATACGCAGGGACCCAACGACGACGCGGGCCCCGGGGTACGTGCGCGACGGGGGTCGGGCCGATCGGGTTGCTCCGCCCAGCGGCGCTCGGTGCGCGCCGCCACAGCCATCATCCGGTCCGCCGCGCGGCAGCTATATGGCCGTTGGTCCCCTTCGGGGCCTTCCGAACTGCCGCGGACGGCGGGCCCGGGTGGCTCCCGCCTCGATCCGGCGCCGTCACCGACCTGTTCCGCTGGAAAACGTCAGGTGCGCGGGGTGTCGGGAAGGCGACAGGCGGGTCTTTTCGGCTTGTCGGCTCGCGTTGGCCTCTCGAATATGGCTCATTGATCGGAATTCGTTGCTCGGACAACGGGCCTGTTGCCCGGTAAACGATCCTGGCCGCTGCCACGCGGAAACCCGTACGTGAGCCTCGTGTGCTTTGGTGAATATCTGGTAAACGCGCTCCGGTATGCCCGTCCTCGCCGCCGGCGTGCCCGCTCTCGTCGGTCGCGGCGTCCCGCCTCGGATCGTACCGGCCGTCTCGCGGGTCGGCGGCGACGTCAAACCCACAGGTCACCATGGGTCTGAGACCTGCATCACGCAGTCCATTACGTTATGGAACGTAATGGTGTAGCGTCGACTTCATCAGCAGGCAGTCCCTGTCGATCCCGGCGACGTTCTGTGGTCGGCAGGTCGGGGAAAGGAGGTCTCCTTGGTGCCTAACAGGACCTTGGGTCGCGGATCGGCGGCTCTCGAGGTCTCGGCGCTCGGGCTCGGGTGTATGGGGATCAGTGAGTTCTACGGAACCGTCGACGAATCCGTTGGTGAGCGGACGGTGGCCGCGGCCCTCGATGCCGGCATCACCATGCTGGACACGGCCGATGTCTACGGGCCCTTTCGAAACGAAGAGCTTGTGGGTCGGGTCGTCGCGAAGCGCCGCGACAACGTTGTACTCGCAACCAAATGCGGTCTTCGGCATACAGACAGCGGATTCCAGATAGACGGTACCCCGGAATACGTCAAGAAGGCCGCGGAGGGTTCTCTGCGCCGGCTCGGCGTCGACCACATCGACCTCTACTACCAGCACCGGCCCGATCCGAAGGTTCCGATCGAGGACACGGTCGGCGCGATGGCCGAGCTGGTGGCGGAAGGCAAGGTGCGGCACGTCGGTCTCTCCGAGCCCGGCCCCGGCACTCTGGCCCGTGCGCACGCCACGCACCCGATCACCGCGATCCAGACCGAGTGGTCGCTGTGGTCCCGCGACATCGAGGACGAGGTGCTCCCGGTCGCCCGGGAGCGGGGGATCGGTGTCGTCGCCTACTGCCCGCTGGGGCGGGGATTCCTCACCGGCGCTTTCCGGTCCGTCGATCACCTCGAGGCTTCGGACCTCCGGCGGGTGCACCCGCGATTTCAGGGTGAGAACCTCGCGAGGAACCTCGTTCTGCTGGAGACGCTAGAGGAGATCGCCGGCGCGCGCGGCGCGACCACGGCCCAGATCGCCCTGGCCTGGCTGTTGGCTCGAGGCGAGGACGTGGTTCCCATCTTCGGTACCACCAGGGCCGAGCATCTGCGGCAGAACCTTGAGGCGTCGCACCTCGTGCTGAGCGCCGAGGAACTCCGGCAGATCGACGAGCGGATTCCCCCCGGCTCCGCCGCGGGGCCCCGCACCGGGCCGGGCGCCGCGCACATGGAGACCCCCGAGAAAGTTCACTGAACAACCGCCGCTCGCGGCGCGTGAGGCCGTCGAGCCTTCCGCGCCGGTGGCGGAGGTCTCGCCGGCGGGTCGGGAAGGCGGGGCGACGGATCACGGCGGTGGTCCGCCGCGTCAGCTGCCTTCTCGCTCCGCCCGCGGTTCGGGCGGTGCCGCCGGTGCGCATCTCGGCGGCGCCAGTAGCCCGGTGAGGAGCAGGGTGACGACCTGGTCGAGGAACTCGGTCGGCACCGGGACGTCCCCGCTGGCGAGACGCAGGTAGACCGGCCCCCACAGCAGCTGCCACAGCAGCGTCGGGTCGATGCCCTGACGTAGCTCGCCGGCGCGGGTCTGCCGCGCCACCAGGCCCGCGAGCCTGTCCTGACGGGGGCGCAGGAACTCGGCGCGATAGGACTCCATCACGTCCGGGTGCTCGGTGGCGGAGGCGATCACGGACGCGAGGATGACGCTGTCCTGCTCCTGGGCGAAGCCGAAGGCGCCGTGCATGAACGCGCGCAGCTCCTCGTCGACGCCGCCGCCGGGGGCCAGCACGAGTCGGTGGTTGACCTCCGTCATGAAGGCCTCGAGCGCCACGGCGGTCTTGTTGGGCCACCACCGGTAGATGGTCGGTCGGCTGACGCCGGACCGGCTGGAGATCGCCTCGATGGACAGGCTCGCACGCTCGCGCAGCAGCTCCAGCGTCGCGCGGAGCACGGCCGTGCGCAGGCTCGTGTCGCGAGGTCTGCCCCGCCGGGCGGCCGTGACGGAGCTGGCGGTAGCTGACCCCGGGATGCTGCCGGGATCGTGAGCCATCGTCTCTCCCCTGGCCCGGTCGTGACACGTGGTGGAGGACCGGGCGATCCAGTGCGCTCGGCCCATCATCCACGCTAGCCCGTCTCGCCCGTCTCGCCCGTCGTGCCCAAGGTAGAGCCGTTTTCGAGTGCCGATGGTCCATGGTTCGGGCGGGACCCGCACCGCAGGTCGATGACTCCTGGTAGTCGGCGGCCGGCCCGGACCCGCCCGCAGCCGTCAGCCGTCGGACAGCGGAACATTGACGCAGGCCAGGCGGTCTCCGGCCATCCCGGCCTGGCCGGCAGCGGACGCCGTGGCGTGCTCGTGGATCACGACCGAGTGCGCGCCACCGGGCCGGAAGTCCCAGTTCACGACGGCGAAGGCCACCGCGGAGCCGGCCGCGTCCGTGGTGAGGTCCAGCCACACCTCGTTGCGCGGATTGGCGAACGTGGGGTCGACCGACGGCTGGGTCGGATCGGAAACGTTCTGGTAATGCGGCCCGGCGTCCGCGCCGCTGGCTCCGCACGCCTTCTGATGGACATGGGCGCCGAAGGTGTGGGTAGGCGCCAGGCCGTGGACGGCCAGCCCGACGACGGTGCGCGGACCGCGGCTGGCGAGAACGCCCACCGCGGCTCCGACCGGCACCATACCCGGGTCGTAGGTGACGGCCCGGGGCGGGCGCTCGGCATTCCACGCCCGGAAGACCGCCGGTGTGATGATGACGTTTTTGATGCGGGAAATATTCGTGGCCGGCGTATCAGTGGCCGCCGAGGCCGGCCCGGACCCGACCAGAAACAGGAACCCAAGTGCTGCCACCAGGAAAAACACAGGTCTGCGCATGGCAGCCTCCTGAAACGCGTCGGACGACAGGCCAGGACCAGATCGTAGGCAGTGGATGTCCGCGGAGCACGGATTTCCAGGACGTACACGTCGCGTGTCCACCTTCGTGCGTCACTCGGTTGACCAGGTGGCGTGCCAACGTAAAGTTCTGCTCGTGCACCTGCACATGAACCTCTTACTCGGCATGGCGGCGGCGCGCCGGGACCGGGCCGTCGTTTCGGCATCCCGGGCGCCCCACCCGAACGCTGACAGGGCCCGTCGCGCACCATCCCGCCGCCGGCGGTGTTTCGCCCTGCCCACCGCACGGTCCGGCGCCTCGCCGTTGTCGTGGGCGACGCGGCCGGAGCGGTCCGGCTGATACGCGCACCTTCCGACCCACCCTCGTACCAGAATTCGCACGCCGATCACCGTGGTTTGTGCGGACCTTTTTCGCTGTCTCATTCCTGCCGTGGCCGATGGACGGCCCGAGCGCGCCGCGGGGCGCCCAAGGACGAGGAGCATGATGAAACGCGCACTAACATTGCTGTCCGTATTGTGTACGTTCGTGGCGACGCTGACGGTGGGGACGTCGGCGAGCATGGCCGCCACCGCTGACGGGGGCGTCGACTGCCAGCACGTCGCCGCGCCCGACGTCCCCGGCGCGACCGTCGAGTCGCTCACCGGCGTCGACAAGCCGGCCGCGGGCGGCGTGCCGGCGCGCTGTGAGGTCGACCTCTACCTGACCCACCCCAGCGTGGGCGACCATGTCCGTGTGGCCGTCTGGCTGCCCTCCTCCGGCTGGAACGGGCGCTACCAGGGCACCGGCGGCGCCAGCTGGGCGGCCGGCGTCTTCGACTTCTACCTCGCGCCCGCGGTGGCCCAGGGCTTCGCGGCCGCCTCCACCGACGCGGGCACGGGCACGAACCAGGCCGATCCGTCCTCCTGGGCGCTGAAGGCCGACGGCACCGTCAACACCGAGCTGCTGACGAACTTCGCCAGCCGTTCCGTGCACGACATGACCGTGGCCGCCAAGCAGGTCATCACCAGCTTCTACGGAAAGGCGCCGTCGTACTCCTACTGGAACAGCTGTTCCACCGGGGGCCGGCAGGGCCTGATGGAGGCGCAGCGGTACCCGACGGACTACAACGGCATCGTGGCCGCCGCCCCGGCGATCAACGAGGACCGTCTCACGGTCGGTGGACTGTGGCCGCAGGTACTGATGAACGAGTCGCACGACTACCTCAGCTCGTGCAAGCTCAACGCGTTCACCCAGGCCGCGATCGCGCAGTGCGACACCAGGGACGGCGCGCCGGCTGACGGCATCATCGAGCAGCCCGAGGACTGTGACTACGACCCGCACGGCCTGGTCGGCCAGACGGTCGTGTGTGACGGTCAGTCCTCCACCATCACCACCACGGACGCCGACGTCGTGGCCGGAATCTGGCGGGGCCCGACATCTCCCGACGGACGGCACAATCCGTGGTATGGAATGACCAGGGGTGCCGCGCTGGACCAGGTCGCCGCCATCACGACGGATTCGGATGGAACGACGCACGGCGCTCCGTTCCCCGTCACCGACACCTGGATCAGGTACTTCCTGAAGAAGCAGCCGTCGTTTGACACCTCGACCGTCACCCGCGGTCAGTTCGCGCAGCTCTTCGTCCAGTCCCAGAACGAGTACAACAAGATCATAGGCACGGACGACCCCGACCTCACCGCGTTCCGGAACGCCGGTGGGAAGATGATTACCTGGCACGGCCAGGCCGACCAGATCATCACCCCGCTGAACACCGTCGACTACATCCACCGCGTGTGGTCCACGATCGGCAGCGCGGCCGATACGAACTCCTTCTACCGCGTCTTCTTCGCTCCCGGCGCCGGGCACTGCGGACTGGGCAGCTACGGCCCCTTCCCGCCCGACAACGGACTCGGCGCGGTGATGAACTGGGTGGAGAACGGGCAGGCTCCCGCCACGCTTCCCGCCGCCATGGTCGACGGTTCCGGTGCCACTGTCACCCGGAACCTGTGTCTGTTCCCGCAGACCGCCCACTACGACGGCCACGGCGACCCGAAGGCCGCCGCCAGCTACCACTGCGCCGCGTAGCGGCACATCGGACAGGTCGCTCGATGACAGCCCGTGGCGCCCGTCACGGGCTGTCATCGATTCTGGTCACGCCGCCTATCCTTGGCGTCGGGGCGCTGTCGGCGCGCCCCGGTCCAGGTGGGGGGTGCTGATGCCGCCGGAGACGTCGCCGTCGGAGGGGCTCGCGACGCCGGAGTGGAACGGCTCGTCTCCGTCGCCGGGACCGGTCACCCGCGGGGCGACCGAGCCGGGGCTGTTGCCGTCCACCCAGCGGCTCCTGCTGCGTCGCGCGGCGGCCGAGCAGGCACACGGGCGCGCGCCGTCGCTGGTGGCCGCGGTGGCGCGCGGCGGCCGGCCGGTGTGGACGGCCGGCCGGGGGCGCACGATCGCCGTCGCCGACCTGCACCGGGCCGGCGCCGCCGAGGCCGTCCGGCCGGATGACCACACCCAGTACCGGATCGGCTCGATCACGAAGACCTTCACCGCGGCGATGGTGCTGCGGCTGCGCGACGAGGGCCGGCTGTCGCTGGGTGATCCGCTGGAGCGGCACCTGCCGGGAACCCCGATCGGCGGCCGGACGATCGCCCAGCTGCTCTCGCACCTCGGCGGCATCGGCGCCGAGACGCCCGAGCCCTGGTGGGAACGAGTGGCGGGCTCGGCCCATCCCGCGCTCGCCGACGCGATCGGGCCGTCGCCCGACCGGTTCCGCCCGGGACGGCGCCACCACTACACCAACGTCGGTTTCGCCGTGCTCGGCGAGCTCGTGGCCCGGCTGCGCGGGACGAGCTGGGAGCGGGCGCTGCACCGGGAACTGCTCGCCCCGCTGGGGATGACCCGCACGTCCACCCTGCCCACCGCACCCCACGCCGACGGCTTCGCCGTTCATCCGCACGCCGATGTGCTGCTGCCCGAGCCCGCCCACGACGCGGGCGTGATGGGTCCGGCGGGTCAGCTCTGGTCGACCACGGCGGACCTGGTGCGCTGGGCGGCCGTCCTCGGCGGGCACACCGACGCGGTGCTGTCCACCGACACGCTGGCCGAGATGCGCGAGCCGGCCGCCGTCGAGGGGGACGACGGCGAATGGCGCCTCGGCGCCGGCCTCGGCGTGCAACTGCTGCGCACGCCGGGCGGGATCCTCGTCGGGCACGGCGGATCGATGCCCGGGTTCGTCGCCGCGCTGTGGACCCGGCCCGCGGGCACCGCGGCGGTGGCGATGGCGAACGCGACGAGCGGTGTCGCCGTCGTCGACCTCGCGGTGGACCTGATCGACGCCGCCGACACCGCGGAGCCGCCGCTGCCGGCCGAGTGGGTGCCGGCTGGCCCGCGTGGGCGGGAACCGCTCGACCTCACCGGCGTCTGGTATTGGGGTCCGGCGCCCTATTCGGTGTCCCTGCGGCCGGACGGCGGCCTGCTGCTCGCTCCGCTCGGTCGGTTCGGGCGCGCCTCCCGGCTGCGGCCGGACCCGGCCGGCGGCGAGCGCTGGATCGGCGTCGACGGCTACTTCGCCGGCGAGACGCTGACGCCGCGGCGAGGCGTCGGCGGCGCGGCGGACCACCTTGAGGCCGCCTCGTTCGTGTTCACGCGGGCCCCCTACCCCCCGGGCGGGGCGGTGCCTGGCGGCGTCGACCCGGACGGCTGGCGCTGCGGCCCCGGTCCTGTCCCCGCGTCGCCCCGCTGAGCCACCGGCGCGGGGCTCGAACGCCGCCGCCAGTTGCTTTGCGCTGTCTGCTTACGGGGTGTAATGTCCCTGCCCGCGGGGGCGAAGGTCCCGAATTGTCGCATCCTCTGACATGCTTCGTGCGTGTTAAGCCGGGGGATGCCCTGCCGTGGCGCCGTTCGGCCAGGCGGGAGGTGGCGTGGAGCGCAGCTGGCGGCCCGCCGCGTCGTCGCAGGTGACGGCCCACGCCGCGGCCCTCACGCGGGCCCGGTCGGGCCACGCCGGACGGGGGTCGCCTGGCCCGCCGACGGGTGCGGGAGGTCCGCGGGTACCCGACGCGCACGGACGATCTCAGGGGCTGGGGCTTCGTAGTCTGGTTCGCGCGGGTACGCACGGCGCGTGGCGGAGCGGTTGTGGTCGGCGGCGCCCGCCGGCGGCACAGGCCGGGCCGGGTCGGGTCGGGTCGGGGCGGTGGTCAGCGGCGTCCGGGCGGTACCGCGGTGGCGATGGTGGGTCCGGCCCGGAAACGCCGGGCGGCCGGATGGACAGGCACAGACTGATCAGGGAGGTCCCATGCTCCGGCGAACGGCGCGTCGCGGCACCATCGTCCGCAGGATGACCACAGAGGTGATCACGGAAGGTGAACCTGCGCGGCCCGTCCATCTCACCTTTGGCTTCGACGCGGCGGATCCGATCGCCGTCACCCTGACCGTCGGCGCCACCGGGGCGGAGTCGATCGTGTGGCGCTTCGCCCGCCGCCTGCTCGCCGACGGCGCGCGCCGACCGGTCGGCCTCGGTGACGTGCGGGTCCGCCCGATCGTGCTGCGCGGCCAGCCGGCGCTGGCGCTGTGCCTGTCCAGCCCGTCCGGGACGGCCGAGTTCGAGCTGCCCGCGCGGGACGTGGCGGCGTTCCTGTGGCGCACCTACGCGATGGTGGCCGCGGACGCGGAGAGCGGTCTGATCGACTGGAGCTCGGAGCTGCGGTTCGTCCCGGGAATGGGCGCGGCGGGCGGCCATCGGCGGGCCAGGGCCCGGCACGGCGCCTGGCCCCACCACGCCGGCGCCTGATCCAGCCGGCCGGCATCCTTCCCAGGGCCGGCAGCTGACCTGGGCCGATCGCGGCCGGGGGAGGGACTTTGGTCCCGGTTGGGGAGCGACGGTCCGGGCCGCTCAACGGTCGGATCTGCTGATCGCCACGCCCAGGATGGGCGATTTATGCGCCGGTCGCGAGAGGGTGCGCCCCTGAGTCGGCCCGCGACGCCACGCGCGTCGGCGGGTCGCGGGACCCGGCCGGTCCCATCAAAGGTCCCTGGTGATCGCGGTCTCGAACCGGCACGCTTGGGCGATACGCAGATGTCGCCGGGGGGCGACCCGGGACCGGGAGGCCGGATGTGCGTAAAGCCATGACGCCGAGGTCGCGGCTGGTCGAGCCCACGACGGCGGCGCCGGCCTGTGGGCCGTACCCCGCCGCGCCCGGCGCGCCGGCGTCGGCGATGGGTCCGGTTCCGCCGGCCGCCCATGGCTGGGACCCGGCCCGGGAGGCCCGCGGGACGGACAGCGGCCTCGCCGCGTACTGGCGGGCGCGCCCGGCGGTGCCCGGCGCCGGCGGCGACTGGGTGGACGTGGTCGACATCAGCGACGGCCGGCTGGCGATCTGCGTCGGAGACGCCGCCGGGAGTGATCCGCGGGCGGCGGCGTTCGCGCTGCGGGTGCGCACGGCCCTGTGCCGGGCGTTGCTCGCCGGCCACGCGCCCGAGACGGCGGTGAGCGGCACCGTCGACGAGGTCGCCGGCGGCGGTGATCTGGGGGAGATGTTCGCGACCGTCCTCGTCGCGGTGGCGGATCCGCTGACGGGGGCGGTTGACTACGTCAACGCAGGGCATCCGCCGGCGCTTCACCTGGCCGCGGCGGCGGCGCCGCGCGCGCTCGGCCCCACCGGGCCGATCCTGTCCGACCTGTTCGCCGGTAGCCGGATCTGGTCGGCGCGGTCGTTGCTGATGGCCCCGGGTGACCGTCTCGTCCTGTACACCGACGGGGTGAGCGAGGCGCGGGACGCCGCCGGGCGCGCCTTCGGCATTGAGGCGCTGTCCGCCGCTGACAGCCGCAGCCGCCCACCGGCGGAGTTCCTCGAGGACATGGTCGCCCGGGTCGGCGCCCATGCCGCCGGCTCCCAGCCGGACGATCGCACTCTCGCGCTCCTCGTCCGCAGCCCGTTGCCGCGCTGATCTCCGCCGCCGGCCCGACCTCGTGCGCCCCGGACCCCGGGCGAGGCCCCGACCACCGGGAACGGGCCGCTGGGCGGGCGTGTGGTGGCACCACGCCCGCCCAGCGGCCCTCGTCGGTCCGGTCGGCTCAGGTCAGCGGCGCGGGCAGTTGTGGCTGACGGCGCGGGCGGTCTGGCTGTTGCGGGTCGCGTAGGTCACGCCGTTGAAGACGGGGGTGACGCGCTCCTTGTTCGGCACGCCCCAGTCGGCGCGGCCGTCGCCGTTGCGGTCGATCGCCATCTCGAAGTGCAGGTGGGAGACGCCGTTCGAGGTGACGCCGGTGTGCCCGACGCGGCCGATGACGGTGCCGGCGGCCACGTGCTGGCCGACGCGCACCGCACGGGACCGCAGGTGGATGTAGGTGGTGAACCACCGGCCGCCGTGGTTGATCTGGATGATGTTCCCGGCGCCGCGCGGATTGCTGTACGACTGCGTCACCGTGCCGGCCGCCGGCGCGACGACGACCGTGTTCTCCGTGGCCTTCGTCGGCACCCGGAAGATGTCCACCGCGGGGGCGTGCCCGAACGACTCCAGCCGGACCTGGGTGCCGCAGGCGAACGGGAGCTGGAACGCCGGGCGCGACGCCTTCCCCGCGACCCCGCCGCCCGTGGCGGCCTGGGCCGCGCCGGCACCCACGAGCGCGGGGATGAACGACGCGATCAGACCCACGATCGCGAGCCGCAGCCAGCGCCGGGATCGCCGGGTGCCGCCGCGCCCGAATCGTCGCGACCGCGGCTCCGCGGCCTGCGGCGGGGCGGCCGCGGCCAGCTCGGCGGCACCCTCGGACACGTTTTCCGTCGGTTGCATGGTTCTCCCTCTCTCGGATCTGGCGGGGATGGGCGAAACGCATTCCCGGAAAACCCAGTGGATGGTCCGGGCCCGGTGTCGGGCCGGTGGATCCGCCTCGGTATTCGGGCCGGCGTCGGCGCCCATGATTTCCGCGGACCGCCTGGTCCGGGTACCTCCTGAGCGGTGGGTTGCGCATCGCGAGAAGATTCGGTATGGGCGTGCCGCGGCGGATGTGGCGTGGCGGGATCACGACAGTTCGGGTCGCCGGCCGGTCGTCGTGCTGGCGCGTATCATGGCGACGGGAGGGGCGACGGCGAGGGGATTCCGTAAGGCGCGGGAGCGTTTCGTCTCCCAGCCGGAGAGGACATCCGGTGGAAACTGTGCTGGTCGCTCTACCGCACGCGGACGGTCGGCGGCGGGTGACCCCGCTGCGGCCCGGGGACCAGCTGCGCTTCGGACGCGGCGGTGACGGGTCGGACGTCGAGCTGGAGTTTCCGGACGCGGCTGTGTCCCGGCTGGCCGGCGAGATCCTCGCCACCGCGGACCACTGGTGCCTGAGCAACCTCAGCCGGGAGAGCACCTACGTCGTCGAGAATCCCGAGGGCGCCGGCGAGCACATGAAGGTGCCGCCCGGCCGGGTCGCCGCACCGGTGCCGTTCGAGATCTCCCGGGTGCTCGTGCCCAGGCGGCGGGACGTCGCGTCCTTCGAGGTGTTCGCCCCCGCCCACTCCTATCTGGAGATACCGGCGGCCGGGGACGGCGAGCCGACCGTCCCGGCGCTCCCTCTCGACGTCACCTCGAAGTATTTTCTGGTGCTGCTCGCGCTGTGCGAGCCGAGGCTGCGGGACGAGTCCCAGGTGCGCATTCCGACCGTCGCCGGCGTGGTGCGGCGCCTGCGGCCGCTGGCGCGCTGCCAGGATCTCACCGTGGACGCGGTCGCCTTCCACATCGACTATCTGACCCGAACCAAGCTGCGTTTCCGGGAACCCGGCGAAGCTGCCGACACCGGTAGCGCCCGGCGGGAGAGCCTGGTTTCCCGGGCGATTCGGTTCAACCTCGTCCGAGAATCCCATCTCACGCTTCTCCCGCCGCGTCCGCGGCTCGCCGACCGCACTTCGGCGTAGCACTGATGACCGGCCTGGCGGACGCGTCGGCGGCGGACGCGGCGACGGTGGGCTGGGCGGTGCGCGTGCCGTGCGGGTACCGCGTCGGCCGGTGGACCGTGACGGAGCCGATCGCGACCGGTGGCTGGGGCAGCGTCTACGCCGCCCGCCGCGAGGACGGCGCCGGCCCGGCGGCCGCGGCCGGACCGCCGCGGGAGGCGGCGCTGAAGTTCCTGCCGACCGGCACGCTGACGCCGCGCCAGGTGGGCCAGCTCGCCGACATGGCGGCCCGGGAGACGCGCAACCACCGGCTGCTCGCCCATCCGCGGCTGATCCGGGCGTTCGAGACGCTGGTCGTCGACGATCCCGCGCGGCCGGTGCTGGACGGCGCCGTCGTGATCGTCATGGAGCGGGCCACCGGCTCGCTGCGGGACCTGATCCTGCGCTCGGGGGACGGTCCGGTGCCGGGGGCACCGCGGCTCGCCGCGCAGATCTGCGCCGGCCTCGCCTACCTGCACGGCGCCGGGTGGGTGCACGGCGACATCAAGCCCGCCAACGTGCTGATGATGGCGGACGGGTCCGTCCGGCTCTCCGACCTGGGCCTCGCCGACGAGCTGCACGGCACCCACGCCTACGCGCCGCCCGTCGCCTCCCCCGACTTCGCCCCGCCGGAGCGCTGGGACGAGCGGATGGGGGAACGCGGCTTCGCCACCCGTCCGAGCGCGGACGTCTGGGCCCTCGGCGTCACCGCGCATCTGCTGCTCAGCGGCGCGCACCCGTTCGACGGGGCCACCCCGCACGCCCGGGCGCTGGCCGCCGCCCGCTACGCCGCCGGTGCCGCGCCGCTGACGCTGTCCGCCGAGCTGCCCGCCGGCTGGGACGGCGTCATCCGGGACTGTCTCGCGCCCACGCACGACCGCCGCCGCGCGCACCCCGCCGACCTCCTGCTGACCCGGATGAACGCCCTGGCCGGCGAGGAGCCCGCCGATCAGATCCCAGCCAGCCAGCCTCCTCCCGATCACCCTCCGCTCGAGCCGATTTCGCTCGAGCCGATTTCGCCCGACGGGCCGGTGCCCGATGGGGACGCCGCCGCGGCGCTCTCTGCCGGCGGGTCCGCGGCGCGGGGCGGCGGTCCGCGGCCAGGCGCCCGGCGCAGGCTGGCGTTCCTGGCGGCGACGCTGGTCACGGCCACCGCCGCCACACTGGGGGTCTTCACCCTGGGTGACAGCGGTGACCGGCAGGAGTCACCGGGACGGCAGACGTCCGCGGCGGGCGGAGCCTCGCCCGCGGCGAGCGGGCCAGCGTCGGACCAGCTTCTGCGCGGCGACGCGGGCATACCCGCCCGCTACCGGCAGCTCATCGTCGACGCCGGGCGCGCCTGCCGGGAACCGGGCCTGAGCCCGGCGCTGGTCGCGGCGATGCTGCGGGTCGAGAGCAACTTCGACCCGGACCTGGCCGATCCGGCCCGCGGTGAGTACGGCATCGCCCGGTGGACGCCGTCCGTCCTGCGGTACTACCTGCCGGACGGGCAGCGTGACGCCGAACCGCACCCGCCGTTCCCTCCGGAGATCTCGATACCCGCGGTGGGGCGGTTCCTGTGCTTCCTCGGACCGAGGCTCGTCGGCGTCCCCGGCGACGCGGGCCTGCTGCTCGCCGCCGCGTACCGGACGTCCGCCACCGCGGTCGTGCGCTCCGGCGGCCCGCCGGCCGACACGCTCGGCTACGTCGGGGACGTCCGCCGGTTCCGCGACCGCTACGACCCGCGCACGCCCGCCGCGAACTGACGCCTGGACGGGCCGGTCAGCTCGCCCCCGGAACGGTCGCCGACCGTTCGTTGAAGCTGAAGCCGTCCTGCCCCGCCGTCTGCCGGAAGGTGCTGAACGCCTGGTCGGCGGAGGTGATGTCGGCGTCCGTCGCGGTGCCGTTCCTCAGTTTGGAGGTGACCGTCGAGAAGGTGTTCCGGATGGACTGGGTCGCGTTGCACAGCCCGGGATTGGCGAGGGCGAATCCGTTGGCGACCCGCAGCTCGTGCACGACGAAGACGCCGGCGACCGCGGCCTTGGCGAACGTGCGCTTGCGCTTGTCCGCGCCCGCCTTGAAGCCGCCGCCGCGCAGCGGCTTGTAGATGTACCGGTGGAAGGCGCCGAGGCCGAGCCCGGCGTGCAGCGCGAAACGCGTCTTGGCGAAGGCCCGGCTGTTCCCGCCCGTCGGGCACGCCCCGGTGTACTCGGTGTCGCTGGCGGTGGTGGTGCCCGAGGAGGACGACGAATGCGTCTTACCGCCGCAGCCGGCCACCAGCACGAGGCTCAGAACCGCGATCGTGACCACCGCGAGATACCGCGCTTTGCGCACGCTGGTGCCCCTCCTCAGACCCTGACGACGTAGACCGGGACGGCCTTGTCAGCGGCGCCGAGCATATCGGTTAGCGAGACGTTGGGAAGTCATGTGGTGGATTGGGGCGACATGGTCGGTCATGTGGCTCTGTCGTGCCATCGGTGGCCTGGACCTTCCGGGCGTGCCGCGACCGTGCCGCGCCTACCAGGTGATGGGCAGGCGTTCGGGGTAGCGCCAGATCGAGCCGGTGTGCCAGGGCACCTGGTCGGCGGGGATCGCCAGCCGCAGGTCGGGGAAGCGGGTGAGCAGCCGGTCGAGGGCGATGCGCAGCTCGGCGCGGGCGAGGTTCGCGCCGGGGCAGTAGTGGGCGCCGTGACCGAAGGTCATGTGGGTGGCGGGCGGGCGGGTGAGGTCGAGTTCGTCTGGCCGGTCGAACACCTCCGGGTCGCGGTTGGCCGTCAGATACGACACGTGCACGGCGTCTCCCGCCCGGATGGTGACCCCACCGAGCTCCACGTCGTCGAGGGCGACGCGGGCGATGCCGACGCCCTGGCGGAACGGGATGAACCGGAGCAGCTCCTCCAGCGCCGGCGCGAGCAGGTCGGGCCGGGAGCGCAGCAATGCCAGGTCGCCGGGGCGGGTGAGCAGCGTGTAGAGGATGTTGCTGAGCTGGTAGGTGCTGGTGTCGTGGCCGGCCAGGGCGAGCACCATCGCCATGACGCCGAGCTCGGTGTCGTCCAGGCGGTCGTCGCCGTCGCGGGCCAGGGCCAGCGCGCTGATCAGGTCGTCGCCGGGGTGGCGTCGGCGGTCCGCGGCCAGGTCGACGAAGTAGGCGCGCATGGCGGCCTGGGTCTCGCGGCCGCAGCGGGCCCCGGCGGCGGTGGACATCAGGGCGAGCGCCCATCCTCGGATGCGGGCCTGGTCCGCGGTGGGGATCGCCAGAACCTCGCAGATGGCGGCGAGCGGCAGCCGGGCGGCGACGTCCGCGGTGTACTCGGCCGGAGCACCGCGGCCGGCCATCTCGTCGAGGAGACCATCGACGATTCGGCGGATCCTCGGCTCCATCCGCCGAACCTGGCCGGCGGTGAAGCCCTGCGCGACCAGCCGGCGCAGGCGGGTGTGCTCAGGGGGATCCATCAGGTTGATCGCGTCGCTCTGCGCGATGGGTTCGGGGGTCATCCGCGGGAGGTCGCGGCCGAGGCCCGCGGCCCGGCTGAACCTGCGGTCGCTGACCACGGTGCGCACGTCCTCATAGCGGGTCACCAGCCAGGCCCAGCCCTTACCGTGGGCCATGGTGATGCGGGTGATCGGTGCCTCATCGCGCAGCGCCCGCAGCAGCGGGTCGAACTCGAGCGCCGTCGTGTGGTTGAAAGGGCAGCGGCGTGCGCCGGTGTCGGTCGTCATGCGATGCCGTCCCTTCGAACAGTGCGGTCCTGGTCAGAGCGGTCCGGCGGGCGGTCCGGTCCGGCGGGCGGGTCCGGTCGGTCGGCCCTCGGACGGTCAGGTCTGGGCGGCTGGTGGCCGGGAGCGGGTGACTGGGGACGGCCGCGACCGGACCGGCGACGGCCGGGACGGGGCGGGTGCCAGGCGGGCCGGGACCGGTGAGAGCGGGTGGGTCGTCACGACCTCGGCGGGTGCGCGGTCGCGGACCCAGCTGCCGACGCAGGTCTCGGCGGTGATGCCGGGGCCGAATCCGGCGATCATCCCGCGGGCGCCGTGCTCCAGCGAGTCGTCGTCGAACATCCGGCGCAGCGAGTCGAGGACGACGGCGCTGGCGATGTTCCCGTGGTCGGCAAGGGTCGCCCGGCTATGCCGGAAAAAGGACGGATCCACCCCGAGAATGTCGCGCAGGTCGTCGAGAATCCGCGGACCACCGGCATGGATGATGTAGAAGTCGAGGTCCGAGGCGTCCCAGCCGTGCTGCCGGGCGAGTACGCGCAGGGCCGGGGCCAGCATCGCCATCGTGGTGGGCACCCGTTTGTCGAGCTGGAAATGGAATCCGGTCGGCCGGACCGCGTAGGAGATCCATTCCTCGGTGTCCGGCACGAGATAGGAGCTGTTGCGTTCCAGCCGGACCCCGTGCCCCCCGTGCCCGCGCACGACGGCGGCGGCGACCGCGTCGCCGAACAGGCCGTTGGCCAGCAGGGAGCCGATGCCGTCATCGGTCGGCTGGTAGCACAGCGAACAGAACTCGCACGCGACGATGAGGACGTTCGCGTCCGGGTACGCCACACAGAAATCGCTCGCGCGATTGATCGCCGCACCGCCCGCGGCACAGCCGAGCTGGGCGATCGGAATCTGGCGGATGTCGTTCCGGAAACCCATGTTGTTGATCATCCAGGCGATCATCGACGGCATGAGGAATCCGGTGCACGAGACGAAGATGACGGCGTCCACCTGCGGCGCCTCTATTCCGGCGCTGGCCAGCGCGCTGCGTGCCACCGAAGGGACCCGGCGGCGGGCCTCCCGCGCGTAGATCGCGTTGCGCACGTCGAGACCCGGGTGTGTCAGCGTCTGCGTGATCGGCTGTACGAGGTGGCGTTTACGCACGTCGGTGTGCGCGATGAGCCGCAGTACGAGATCCAGCCGAGGGTGATCCGGGTGCAGACGACGCGCCAACTCCAGCGTCTCCTCCATGGAGATCACGTGTTCCGGCACGGCGACGGCCGGACGGCAGAGAACCGGCATTTCGGGGTGCCTTCCTGGAAGGTGCGCCAGCCTGTGGGGATGCAGAACCTGGACTTGTTCCAGGGTCCGGGCGCGTGCTCGCCGGCGGCTGGCCTCCATTTCCCGCTCGGCGCCGCCGGTCCCCGATCACGGGAGCTGTTTACCCCCGGGCGCTGCTTCTCACGCTTTCTGTCCGGGGTGAGCGGTGGCGACCGGGCGTTCGTCCGTTCTTTCCGTCGCGCGGCGTTTTGGCTGATTGGCGCCCACAGCTACGGCACAGGTGCGGCGGCTGCATGATCGGTGGCCGACTCCTCCGCTGCCGCCGCCCTCGAGCTCTCCTCGGACACCTCGGCGATGGCCGTGGGCGGCCTCGCCGGCCGTGATCCGCCGCCGACTCTCGACCAGTTCGAGCGATATGTGCAAGTTGGCCAGGTGGGCTACTCCCTCGACGGCGGCGCGGGCACAGGGCGAGGGGATCCGGCGGTCCGGCGAGCGGGATCGCCGCCGGGGTCCGGCAGCCTTCCACGCCGATCACGACCGGTGGCCGGCACATCTACGACCTCACAAAGTCGCTGGCCAGGACGGTCGCCTGAACCCGACCGCCGGGAATCCGACGGTGCTGGGTCAAGGTCAGGAGCCTCCACGGTGGCAGGGGGCGGGCCATCCTCCTGGAAGGGGCGTGCCGAAGCGATAAATTCCTTAAGCTATGGTGACTTGCGAGGCTCGTCGGGCAGATGATCAGGGAGCTGATTTGCGGTGACGGATGTGGATCGGCGCGCCTCGGGACCCGAGCGACGCGAGGAGCGCGGTCCGGCCGGTCGGGGCGCACTTGATCTGAAGACGGACCAGCCGCACACGGCGCGCATGTACGACTATTACCTTGGCGGCAAGGACCATTTTCCGGCCGACCGGGAAGCCGCCGAGGCTGCCATCGCCGCATTTCCGAACGCGCGGACCACGGCCCGGCAGAATCGGGCCTTCATGAATCGGACAGTGCGTTATCTGGCCGGTGAGGCCGGTATCCGTCAGTTCCTCGACATCGGCACCGGGATTCCCACCAGTCCGAACCTGCACGAGGTCGCCCAGGAGATCGTCCCCGAGGCGCGGATCGTCTACACCGACAACGATCCGATCGTGCTGGCTCACGCCCGCGCGCTGCTGGTCAGCACGCCGCAGGGCCGTACCACCTACGTGGAAGCCGATCTGCGCGACGTCGAGCGCATTCTCGAGGCGCCGCAGCTGAGTGCCACCCTGGACCTTTCCCGGCCCGTCGCACTTTCCATGGTCGCCATCGGGCATTTCATTCCCGATGTGGGGGATCCGTACGGGATTGTGCGGCGTTTCCTGGCGGCTCTGCCGTCGGGGAGCTATCTCGTGCTGAGCCACGGAACCGCGGATCACGATCCTGGAATGGAGCAGATGGCGGACATCTACCGTGGCCGTGGAATCCCGTTCCGGAATCGCAACAAAGCCGAGGTCGAGCGTTTCTTTGACGGCCTGGAACTCGTCGATCCGGGCGTCGTCCTCGTGCACTACTGGCGGCCGGACGGTGCGGTCGGGAAGCTGACCGACATGGAAGTCGGCATCTACGGCGGAGTGGCTCTGAAACCATAGCCGTTACGCGGCTCGCTCACGTCCGCGAGGTTCGCTGGCATCAGGGGCCCGAAGCCGGCGACGGGGTGCGAGCACGTCGGGGAAGACCGTGTGCCAGGTGCCGCTGACCGCCTTCTCTGCCGCGGCGACGCCGTCGTCGTTGACGGTGCCCGGACCACCCTCGGTGACGTGGGCCCGTTGCCCATCCTTGGAGAACTCCACCGTCAGGGCCATGCCGTCGGTCGGCGGCAGCGCCTTGGACGCGTAGTGGTCAGGTTGCTCACGCCGACGCCATGACGCCGTGGTCGCCGCGGAAGCCGGCCCGGCGAGCGAACCCGAGGTGGCGGCCGCCAGAGCGAAGGCGGTGGCCGCCAGTGCCTGCGTTCCGTGGCCACGCTGGCACTGCCCGCCGCGCTGATCCAACCCGCGGCGGTTCCGGGCAGATGCGGCGTATCGAGTTGTCGCCGGGGTATGCACGGTTCGTGCTGTCGACGGCTATTGCGAGAAGAAGGCGGTCTGCGCTGCGCTCATGCCGGACTGGTGCGGTCTCGGGAGGTCGTCAGGGGCTCGCCGCCGGCGGCTCCAGACATACCCGTCTTGACCTGCTGCCTCACTGCCGGGGCGGTGAGACCATGCCGTCAGGGCCACGTCGAGCTGGAGCGGGACTGGCCGCCCAGCCCGAGGAGCAGGGCCAGCTCGGTTCGGCGTTCGCGCCGCCCGCCGGTCCTGGGGTGCGCGGCCGGGTCGGGGGGCACGTCCGCCGGCGTGGTGGACGGAGAGTGATTCCGCGCGATGCGGGTTCAGATGGGCCGTGGCCGCGCTGCGCGCCGGGCGCGCCGACCATACCGAGCGGACGGTCTCACCAAAATCCTGTTGATTCCTGGGAATTGTCGCGCTGAATACGATCTCCCCTGAGGTGCCTCTGCCGTGGTAAAATTCGTCTAGGCCGACGATTTACAAATGTCGATAAGATGTCGATCTGGTTGTCGGTCGTTGCCATCCGGTGGGGCACGCCGGAGTGAGGCGGCCGTCGTGACGGCACATTCTGTCTTTTCCTCTCTCGACCGCGGTGACCTCGACCGGTTCGACGACGACGGCGGTGCTCCCGACCGGCCGTCTGTCACCTCGTCCGTGCCGGACACCCAGCCGGTGGCGATGGATCCGGTGTTCTCGGCGACGGGTGACGAAGCGCGCCTGTCCCTGGCTTCGGGCACGGACTCCCTGCCACTTGACGGAAGCTGGTGGCCGCGATCACTGAACCTGGCCGCCGAGCTTCCCGGCCTCGTCACCGCCCTGACCCGGGCCGGCAGGACGGTCGCTCGGATGTCGGTGAACATGGACGCATGGACCGACATACCGGTTTGGCTCACGCGACCCGGCCTGCCCACGCTGAAGGTGAGCGGGTTCCGGACCCTCGACCCCCGGGTCGTCACACTGGGTGCCGGTAACCAGCCCGGGATCTACCTGCTGGTCATTCCGCCCGACACCGCACCCGCGCGTGCATGTGGACTGCTTCGGCTGGCAGGCGCCGGTGCGCTGACCGGTTCGACGGACGTGATCCTGCGCACCGCCGGGGTGACGTCCGCCATATGACCGATGCATCGTCGGCCGAGTGCCGACTGTCCGCGTATCCCGGAGGGGAGGCAGTCGAGCGGGTGGTCAGTTGCGACCTCACGTTGGAGGTCGAGGAGCCCGGGGACATCGCCCTGCACGTTGCCGCCGCCGACGGTTGGGTAGTCCGTGCCGAGCGGCTGGACGTGACGACCGATGGGAAGCCGCTCCCGATGCCGGTCGAACTGGCCGCGCCGCACCGCGGTCGGCTACATCTACTGCGCGCACCCCGGGGAATCCTGTCGGTGTTCTACCGGGCGGAACTCACCGCCCCGTCTGCCCCCGCCGGCCAGCCGATCGTGGCCACCCACGGGGACCTGCCTGGTCTGGAGCAGTTGACCTACCTGCGGGCGAGCCGCTACTGCCCGTCGGATCGGGTCGTCGGGTTCGCGGTCGCCGAGTTCGGTGACCTGCCACCCGGACGGCCCCAGGTGGAGGCGATCACACAGTGGATTCACCAGCGGGTCGGCTATGTCCCGGGCTCCAGCAACGTCCACAGCTCGGCCGACGACGCCCTGCTCACGGGGCAGGGCGTATGCCGCGATTTCGCCCATCTCGGGATCCTGCTGTGCAGGGCGCTGCGGATACCGGCACGCTTCGCCGCGGTGTACGCGCCCGGCCTGACTCCGATGGACTTTCACGCCGTCTTCGAGGCGTGGTTCGACGGCGCGTGGTGGAGCTACGACGCCACCCGCCGAGCCCCCCGGGAGGGTATGGTCCGCGTCGCGACCGGTCGCGACGCGGCTGACACGGCCTTCCTCCACGTCCTACGAGGCATCATCGCCCTCCGGTCGATCGAGGTGACCGCCACGGTCATCGGCATGCTTCCCATCGACGACCACCTCACGGCCCACCCGCTCTGCTGAGCGCCGGCCAGGAACTGCCCGGGGAGCCGCGCACCCGATGACCGCCATCGGCGATCGGGGGTACCGGCCGGACCGCAATGGTCAGCGAGCGCCGTCAGGGGCAGACCGCTGACGACAAGCATGCCTTCCAACACCAGGAAGCAAGGGATCGCGATGAATGACCCAAATCAACTCGACGCAATCGCTTCACGAATGCTCACCGCTCAGCGAGCCAACCGCGGCGCCCGCCACCTCGCCAACGCGGCGGTCGAACTCGGGGAACCGGTCGAGACCACCAGCGTGGCGATCATCCTCGACGAGTACCGCCAGGCGTACCGCGAGGTCCATCGCGTACTCACCGGTGGTGATCCACACGACATCCTCTACCTGGCGGCACGCCTGGACCCCGCCGCCAGCGGCACCGGCGTCTGAGGCTCGACGAGGCCCCGCGCACGCGACTCTCGCGGCGCGGCGGGGATGACCGGCTCGGGTGAGGTCCTGCCTGTCGCGGGCTGCGTGGGGCCGGGCAGCGCCAGGCGCAGGATGCGTCTCCAGACGTTCGCGGTCTGCCGGGGCAGGGAGCCGGTCGTGTAGGGGAGGCCGAACCGTTCGCACAGGGCGCGGACCTGTGGGGCGATCTGCGCATACCGATTGCTGGGCAGGTCGGGAAAGAGATGGTGCTCGATCTGATGACTGAGGTTGCCGCTGAGAAGGTGAAGCGCCGCCGGGCCGCTGATGTTTGCGGAACCGAGCAACTGCCTCAGGTACCATTCTCCTCGGCTCTCGCCTTCGATCTCCTCCTCGGTGAAGGTCCTGGTGCCGTCGGGGAAATGGCCGCAGAAGATGATGGTGTGCGCCCAGACGTTCCTGGATATGTTCGCGGTGAGATTGCCCAGAAACACGGGGAGGAACGCCGGGCCGGCGAGCAGTGGAAATACGACGTAGTCTTTCAGTCCCTGACGGGCTGCCTTCCTGAGGGCGCTGCCGAGGTGGTTCAGGGTCTCGTCCAGGTCTTTTTCCCGGCGCCAGGACTTCTCTATCTCCGTATCGTAGAGCGCGATTCCCCATTCGAAGACGACCGCGAGGGCGAGGTTGTACAGCGGCTGAGCAAGATAGACAGGGCGCCATGGCTGCTCGGGAGTCACCCGGAGCAGACTGTACCCAAGGTCCCGGTCCCGGCCGAGAACGTTCGTGTAGGTGTGGTGAACATAGTTGTGTGCGTACTTCCAGTGGCTTGCGGGGGAGGCAGAATCCCATTCCCAGGTGGTGGAGTGGATGTCGGGATCACGCATCCAGTCCCACTGTCCGTGCAGGACGTTGTGACCGATCTCCATGTTCTCGAGAATCTTGGCGAGGGCGAGCATCGTCGTACCGGTCAGCCAGGCCGGCGGCAGCAGGGAAGCGAACATCACCATCCGGCCGCCGGCCTCGAGTCCCCGTTGAGCCGCGATCACCCGTCGGATGTACCGGGCGTCGTCCGGTCCTCTGCTCGCGAGTACCTCCGCGCGGAGGCGGTCGAACTCCTGACCGAGTACCTCGATATCGCGGACGCTGAGGTGGGTCGGTGCTGCCACTGCCTTGCTCCTTACAGATCGACGTCGACGTCGCCGGTGGCGGCGGACACGCAGGTCTGGATGAGATCGCCCGGAGTGCCGTGTTCCTCGCCGGTGCGCAGGTCGCGGACCCGCCCGCCGGCGAGGGGGGCCAGGCAGCTGTGGCAGACACCCATCCGGCAGCCGCTCGGCATGAGGACGCCCGCTTCCTCGCCGGCGACCAGTAGCGGGGTATCCGCGTTCCCGGTGGTCTCCCGCCCGCTCCGGACGAAGCGCACCCGCCCGCCCTGCCCGCCAACGGGGCGCACCGCCGGCTGGAATCGTTCCGTGAGCAGACGGTCGCTGATACCGGACTCCCGCCAGTACGATTCGGCGCAGTCGACCATGCCGAGCGGCCCGCAGACCCAGGCCATCCGCTCCGGGAGGTCGGTACAGATCGCGGACAGCGCGGCCATCGTCAGCCGTGCCGCGGGCCGGCCGCTCGCAGGGCGGGTGTGATGCTCGTACAGGCGCACAGTCGGGAACCGGGCGGCGATCCGGCGAAGCTCCTCACCGAAGATGACCTCCGAGGCGTTCCGCGCGGAGTGCGCGAGGAAGACGTCGGGCATCCGCCGGCCCTCGGCCAGGTGTCGCAGCATCGACATCACCGGGGTGATCCCGCTGCCGGCGGTCACGAAGAGCAGGCGGTCCGGCAGTTCGTCCGGCAGCACGAACCGTCCCGATGGATGCCCGAGCCGGACGATCTGGCCCGGGCGCAGCGCATGCACGATGTGCCGGGACACCACACCGTCTGGCCTCACTTTCACCGTGATGGCGATGAGGCCGTCCGGGCGTCCGGGCGGGGACGACAGCGAGAAGGTCCGCCGATGCCACACGCCCTCGATGCTCACACCGACCCCGACATGCTGACCCGCCAGGCCTCCTCGCCAGCCCCGACCGGGCCGGACAACGATCGTCGAGGTATCGGACGTCTCCGGAGAAATTTCCTCGACACGCCCGGACAACTGGTGCCGCGACCACAGCGGATTGATGATCGCCCGGAAGTCGTCCGGTCTCAGCGGACTTGTCATGGAGCCCGCCACGGCACCGAGAAGCGCCCTGATGGCCAGCATCGATCTCCTTGTAGCGCGGGCGGGCGAGGGGGATTTCGCCAGACGGTCACCGGCCTCGGCCAGCGGCATATTCGGTCCGTCAGCCGGCACGGTACACCGCCGCCCCGCCCCCGCCCCGTCGACCATCCCGACGGGAAGACCTCCGGAAAGACATTGAGGGCCGGCGGTGGCCCGAGCTCACTGTGGTCAAATGGCAGATCCGGGGCGACGGCTTCACGTAGCATGGCGGTATGGCGGGCGATGATCTGTGGACGACCGCGGGCATCGCCCACCGGTTGGCCATTTCGGTGGAACGAGCCAGGCGGCTGTGCGCCCGGGCGGATTTTCCCAGCCCTGTCCGGTCTGTACCGCATTTCGATCTGTGGCGGGCGAGCGATGTCGAAGCCTGGCTACTGGAGGGTCGGCCTGGCTACTGACCGCGCAGCCGCCCCTCGTCGACGTGGGCACCCGTGGCCGGTCAGGCTCGACGCATGCTGGGTGGAGTAGCGTTCGGCCTCGTCGCGATCGCCCTCGTAGTAGGGGCGGCCTTGGCAGCGCGCCGGTTCGGTCTCCCGGCCCCGGTGCTTCTCGTCGGCGCGAGCGCCGTCTACACGTTGCTGCCCGGCCCGGACCTGCGGCTGGAGCCCGACATCGTTCTGGCGTTGGTCATCCCGCCGTTGCTGTTCTCCGCCGCGCTGAGCTCGAGCCTGCTGGAGATCCGGGCGAACCTGCGAGCGGTGATCTCCCTGTCCGTCCTGCTCGTCGCCGCCACCGCACTGGTCATCGGCGGCCTGTTGGTCACAGTGGTACCGGGTCTGTCGTTCGCCGCCGCCTGCGCTCTCGGCGCGGCCCTGGCGCCACCGGACGCCGTGTCGGCCCTGTCCATCGGACGGCGTGTAGGCCTGCCGGACCGGCTACGCACCGTCATCGAGGGCGAAAGCCTGCTCAATGACGCGACGGCGCTGACCCTCTACACGGTGGCGGTGGCCGCGGTCGTCGGCGGCCCGTTCGACGTCCCGTTCGTCACCGGGAAGTTCCTGGCCGCCGCCCTCGGCGGGATCGCCGTCGGGATCGCCGTCGCCTGGCTCATCGGGCAACTACGGCACCGGATCGAGGAGCCGGTCGCCGAGACGGCCATCTCCCTGGCCACGCCCTTCGCCGCCTACCTGCCGGCCGAGGCGCTGCACGCCTCCGGCGTCCTCGCGGTCGTCACCGCCGGGCTCGTCCTGGGTCACCAGTCCCGGCAGCTGCTGTCCGGGGCGGCCCGGCTGCACGCCCTCGCCGTGTGGCGCCTGGTGGACCTGCTGCTCGAAGGATTCGTATTCCTCCTCATCGGCCAGCAATTCGTCGCCATCGTGCCCGCCATCGAGGACTATCCCCTGGGCACGGTGCTGGCCGCGACGGCGGTGACGATCGGCGGCGTGCTGCTGACCCGAGCGCTGTGGCTGCTGGTCCCCGCCCTGCTCCCGACGCGGCTGCGGTTCCTGTCCCCACATCCTCACCTGTCTGGCCGTGAGCTCGTGGCGTTGTCCTGGTCCGGGATGCGCGGGGTGATCTCACTTGCCGCCGTGTTCGCGCTGCCGCTGTCCACCGACGCCGTCGGGTTCCCCCACCGCGACCTGCTGCTGTTCTGCGCCTACAGCACCGTCCTGCTCACCCTCATCGGACAGGGCCTGACGTTTGGACCACTGCTCCGACGGCTGGGAGTACGGCCCGACGCCGACGAGGGGCGACGCCAGCGCGCCCGGGCCCGCGTAGCCGCGGCCGAAGCCGGCCTACGAACGCTGCGATCCCTCCAAGGGCACGAACCGATCCCCGTCGTCCTCGCCGAACGGCTCCGCCGAGCCGCGGAGGACCGCAAACAACGCAGCGTGGACAGCCTGACATCGCTGAACACCCCTACCGATGAACAGATCCCTCCCGAGAGTCCGACAGACACGTTCGGCCGCGTACGACGCACCATGATCGAGGCCGAGCGAGACGAGCTACAACTCTGGCGAGACACCGGACAGCTCACCGACGTCTCCCTCCGCCTCCTCGAAAACGAACTCGACCACGAAGAAGGAGCGCTTCCCCCTCCCTGAACCGATCCTCAGAGAGCCTCGACCAGATCCAGCGGGCCCTCCGACTGCTGCCGGCGGCCAGGGGCATCGGCCGCCTGGCGGTCCGAACGGCCTGTGCGCCGGGTATGCGAAGCTGCGGCGCGGATTCACACGACGGAACGGGCGCCTACCGCGGCGGCAGGACCAAAGGCGGGTGTCCGGGGCAGCGACTACTCCGACCTGCGCCGTCGGGTCACGGGCGCGGAACTGATGAAACGTCGGCGTATCTGGTATTACGCGCGATGGCGGTGAACATTGGTCTGCTCGCCGGGGGGTGGGTGGAATGCGTCGCGGTGGGAAACTCGTGGTGGCAGCTAGCCACCGCGGCGTTTCTGGCGGTGATGTTCACGCGGGTCGCGTTCATCTGGCATGACGCCGGGCACCAACAGATCTTCACCGGCCGTCGAGGCAACGACACCGTGGGTCTGATACATGGCAACGTGCTGGTCGGGCTGAGCTACGGCGTGCCCTCACGAAGCTGTGGCGCCGTGCTCGCGCTCACCGGCACCACCCAGACCGCACCGTGATCGCCCACCGGCTCACCAGGTTCTACACCTGGTGCGCCGACGCCGCCATCCCCGAACTCGACCGCCTCGCCACCACGATCAGCACCTGGTGGCCCCGCATCGAGGCATTCTGCACACCGGGATCACCAACGCCGCCAGCGAGGCCACAACCGGGTCGTCGAACTCGACGCCCGCAACGCCTACGGCTACCGCAACCCCACCAACCAGCGTCTACGAACACGCTGCGCAACCGCCCGCCGAGCCCGCGGATGCCTCAACCCCGCTCAACTTCGAAGACCCAGTATTATCCGGGCCTGAAATTGTTATTATCGGAGCCGGTGAGGGGACTCGAACCCCTAGCCGCTCGATTACAAGTCGAGTGCGCTACCAATTGCGCCACACCGGCTGGCATCTTGACGATACCTGATCAGATGCTGCTGGCGGTCGACGCGCCGCGGTTGCCGTGCGGTGGCGGCGCGTGCGGGGAGTGGCGTCCAGCCGAGTGGTGTACGAAGAGCAACGATCTAGCGACTCGCCGGAGTGGCGGTCCGTGACATGGGGCGGCCACCGCGTGATCCTCTTGAGAAACATGCGAAGGTGCCGGCGCTGCGGGGACGGCCTGCTGCTCGCGTCGGTCACGCGGGTGGAGCGCCGGCAGGTCGTGGACCTGCCGCCGGTCGGGCCACCCGACCAGCAGGAACTCGCGGGGACCCGCGAGAGCGACCAGGGCACGCAGCGCCCCGGGGAGCGAACCCGAGAGGCTCACGCTCCGTTCTGTGGGAGCTCGAGGGTGTGATTCCCCGGGCGACCCGATCGGGGTATCGTGGCCGCGGCCGGGACGGCGCTGTGGGGCGCGAAACTGGTGACTATGGATAAGTGGCGCAACCGGCCGCTGGCCGAGAACTGCTCTGAACGTGCAGGATCATTCCCGGCCAGCGGGTTGGTACGAGAAAGGGAAATACTTCCTGCCGTCAAAGAATTCTGCGGAGCCAGCCCTCGGTGGAGCCGTCCACGTCACGGTCTGCTTCCAGCGGGGTGAGACTGACGAATCCGTCCTGGATGGCACGGGTGTCGGTACCCGCGGGAGCGGGCTGGTCGTTCGGAGTGAGCCCGATCGTGTAGGTACCCGGCTGTCCCGCCTGCCCGCTGGTCGGCGTGTAGGTGAGATCGAGGGCCACGTTGGTGTCCAAGGCGGTCGACCGGACCCCCTTGGGGGGCAGCGCCGAACCGGGCTTGCCGGTGGCGGGGTCGACGGGGCCAGCCAGAACAGGATAGTTGACGTTGAGACCGACGCCCGGGGGCATCAACACACCGTGCTGCGACTTCCCCTCCAGCTGGTGGACGAGATCCACCACGTATCCGGCCGAGCTCTTCGCGGCGACGGCCGTTCCCTCCCGCCAGGCACTCGAGGTCTGCATGCTGACCGCGATCGCGGGCACGCCGAACTCGAGCGCGGTCAGGGCCGCGTTGACGGTGCCCGAGTGGTTGACCGCCTGACCGAGGTTGTTACCCGGGTTGATCCCGGAGATGACCAGGTCGGGTTTGGTGTTCCGGTAGAGCTTGGTCGAAGGCGAAGAACACGCTGTCCGACGGTGATCCCGAGGCGACCGTCCACACCGACGGCTCGGGCCTGGCAACCGTCAGCTGCAGGGGAGGGATGGAGAAGCGACCACCCTGGCCGCTCTGGTCGGTACCGGGTGCCACGACCACGACGTCATGACCAGCAGCCTTGAGGGAATCACGCAAAGCGACGATCAGTGGCGTGTCGGAGCCTCCGGCGCCCCGCCATCCGTCGTCGTTGGTGAGCAGAATGTGCAGGGGGCGCGCGGGCGCGGGTGTGGGGGTACCAGGACCCGCCGCCGACGCGCTCGACGTGATGCCGACCAGCGAAGAAAGGATGGCCACACCAAGGACGACCGGGATTCTGCGTTTCTTCATTCCGTGAACGTAGAGTCGCCGGAATGGCGCAGTTTTCGACTTTCGACGAACTTTCGGGGAATATAGACACAACTTTCGGTGGATGCGCCGACAGATTCACCCTCTGTGTCCGATCGACTGTTTCGGGGTGATAGCGATGTTTCCGTTGCCAGCTGGGTAGGGCGCGCTGGGTAGGGGAGCGGGAGCGTTGCGTAGATCCCAGGTCATACCCGCTCTCGAACGCTTGTTCTCCATCGGTGTGTCGCGCCGGGCCGCCGCCTACCTTCTCGTGGCGATCACCTGGGTGCGACGTGGTCCCCACGGTGTCTCGCGGTGGTGGAGAGAGTGAGCTCTACCAGGTCCATCCGGTTTCGCCTGCTTCCCCGCCCGCGCCTCCGGATCACCGGCCAGCTCCGATCAGATCTCTGGGAGACGCCGGTGCATCTGCGCGTCCGCCGCGTTGAGGTGCTCGGGCACAGGGCTGGCGGTCGGCACGAGGGCGGGGATCAGCGCCGTTGGGGCGGAGACCGAGGCGGTAACTCTGGCGAGGTAGAAGTCGCCGGGGAAGCCGGTGCCGGTATCGGCCGACGCGAGTGCGCCCAATTGTGGTCAGATGCGCCGAGTCCAGCGTTGTGGTTAGCCCTCGCTGTCACAGCATGGTGCCCCTGTCAGGCGGAGGTCGACCGATGATCGAGGATCCGACGCCGTTCACGGTGGCGGTCGAGGACCGTGCGCTGCGAGATCTGCGGGACCGCCTGCTGCGCGCGCGCCTGCCCACCGGGGACGCCGTCGAGGACCCCCGCTTCGGGCTGACCGCGTCCGCGCTGCGGGAGTTCCTCGAGTACTGGTTGGACGAGTACGACTGGCGCGCCGAGGAAGCCGCTATCAACGCGTTACCGAACTCCACCGCCGTCCTCGACGGCCGGCCGGTGTACTTCGTCCACCAGCGCGGGATCGGCCCCCGCCCGATGCCGCTCGTGCTCACACACGGCTACCCCTGGAGTTTCTGGGACTACCGGAAGGTGATCGGCCCGCTGACCGATCCGGCGGCCTACGGCGGCGACCCGGCGGACGCTTTCCACGTCGTCGTACCATCGCTGCCCGGATACTGCTTCTCGGCACCGCTGCGGCCCCGCGGCTTCAGCGTCCGCCAGGTGGCGGCGCTGTGGGTGCGCCTGATGCGCGACACGCTCGGGTACGAGCGGTTCGGCGCCGCCGGCGGCGACTGGGGATCGATCGTGCTCGGCCACGAGCATCCCGACGCGCTGCACGGCGTCTACGTCACGCTGCCGAACTTCTCTCCCGCACTGCGCAACCGCTTCGATCCCTTCACCCGCGCCGACCTCGGGCCCGAGGAGCGCGACTGGTACGAGTCGACCTACCGCCACAAGCTGCGGGACGGCCAGACCTACCAGCCACCGACCGGCCCGAACTTCCACGCCCCGCACACCGAGGCCTACGCCGGTGTCGACAGCCCACTCGCGACCCGCGGGGCTTTACAGCGCACGTCACCGCCCACGCCCCCGGCCCCCGGGAGGAGTCCTGCGTGATGTTCGTCGCGGGCGTTGGTCGGGTACGTCCTGTGTGTCGGTCCTGTGCCACCTGGTGGTAGAGAGCGGGGCATGCGCATGGCGAGGAGCAGCGGCCGCCGTCCGGCCCGGCCGGCCCGTCCGGCCGTCCCGGAGCGCGGGGTCGCGGGGGTTGCGGACGGGCGATGGCTCCGGACTCGTCGGGCACGTCGGTGGCGGGTGGTGGCGGCGCTCGGCGGGCTGGTACTGACGGCGTCCCTGGCGGCCTGCGGCGGTTCGGGCGGAAAGGACACGGGCGGGTCGCCATCACTGTCGCCGTCGGCGGTCGGCTCGTCGTCGGTCCCGTCGGTCCCGTCGGTCCCGTCGGTGACGCCGTCCGAGCGGGGAGAAGGCGGCGGCGCGCCCGGTGGGGGCGGGGGTGCCACGGGAGGTGGCGTGCCGACCGCAGCCCCGGGGGGCGCGGCGGCGGGGCCGCGGGTCAGCGCGCGCAGCTGGTCGAGTCAGCCGGCGTCGGCCGCACGCCAGTTCGTCGCGCCCGTGCGGCTCGTGTCGGTGCGCAGCGCGCCCAACGTCGACAACGGCACCCGGTACGAACGGGTCGTGTTGGAGTTCGCCGGCGGGGTCCCCGGCTACCGGGCCCAGTACGTACACGAGGTGATTCGTCCCGGTTCGGGCGCGCCGCTGTCGCTGGCGGGAGGCGCCGCCTTCGAGCTGGTACTGACGTCCACCACGGCGCACGACGCGCAGGGCGCCTCCACGCTGCGCACGCTGCCGGACGGGCGGGACCCGTCAGGAGCCCTGAGCTATGCGATGGCCGGCGACTTCGAGGGCACGGTGCACATCGGCATCGGCACCACCCGCGCCACGGGGTTCCGGATCATCGAGCTCACCGGGCCCGACCGGTTGGCCGTCGACTTTCTGGCCTGAGCCCTCGTCGCCGCGCGGCACTGCCTCATTGCCGGCGGCTCCGGGCGATTGCCGGCGGCTCCGGGCGCGGTCAGCGCTGACCGGGCGACTGTGCGCCGCTGGTGATGCCCGGCCCGGGCAGGCCACCAAGCGGGGGCTCCGGTCGGGTGGTGGGAGTCGGTGGCCCGGTGGTGGCAGTCGGCTGTGGCAGCGGTGACGGGGGCGGCGTCGCGGTCGAGGGCGGGGGAGTAACCGGCTGGTCTGGCTGGGCGGGCGTGGTGCTGGCGACGGGGGTCGGCGGCTGCTGGTACGACGGGTCGGGAGGCGTGGCCGGACGGGGGCCCGGCGGTGTCGGCGACGGCCGGGGTGGTGGGGGTGGCAGGGGCCGTGGCGGAGCGGAACCGGACTGACCGGCCAGACCGGCGGGCTGCTTCGACAGGATCGTGCGGCGGCCGCCGTCGATCAGCACCAGGTTCGGCCCGCTCGGATCGTTCACCCACACCTGGGCGCCGTTGGCCGTCACGGTCGGACCGCCACCGACGCCACCCGGCATCGTCGCCGCAGACGCCGTCGCCGCGCCCACCGTCGCCGCGGACGCCGCCGAGACGGCCCCAGGCGAGACGGGCGGGAGCAGCACGGGAACCGTGATCGGCGCGCTGTACCGGAGGCTGCGGGTGTCGAACACCAATGCTGTGCCCGAGCGCGGCCCGGGGATGTAAAGCTGCCCGTTGTGCCAGAGCGGCGGCTCGATATCCGAAGCGGGTGCGGAGCCGGGCACCGGGTTCCCCGCCCGGGCGGCGCTCATGGGAGTCGAGGACGCCGCGGCCGAAGGCGTCCCGGACAACTGGGCCGGACGGTCGACGTCGGGTAGCCCGGTCTGACCAGACCGGCCGCCGGCCGCCGGCTCATCACTGTCCGTTCGGGCCGTGGGGACTGCCTCCCATCCCGCGCCGGCCGGCAGCGCGACGGTGCGCACCGCGCCGGACGACAGGTCGGCGAGCAGCAGACGTCCGGCGCCTGGGTCGACGACCGGGAGGAGACGCCCCGGCACTTCCGGCGCGGCGATCAGCGGCCTCTCCGCTGCCTCCGCCGGCCTCGGCAGAGTGATCACGCGGGAGCGGCCGCCGGTGAGAGGAGTCAGGGTGCCCGCGGTGGCATCGACGACCACCGGCTGTCCGGCGGCCAGGGCCATGTCGATGTGATGACCCGGCGGGGCCACCCGCACCGGGGCGGATGGACTGCCGGCGCGGATGGCGACGACCATGCCGCTGCGGCGAACGGGTGCCCACAGCGTCCCGTCACCCGACTGGGCGATGGCGCCAAGCGCGCCACCGAGGTCGATCATCGGTCCGATCGGGGCAAGACGCCGCCGGTCCAGGCGGCGCACCTGTCCGGTCGGGGCAGCCGCGGCATAGAGGGCCCCGTGGCGGGCCGTCACGACGGAGCCCGCGGGCAACGCCGCGGATCGCGCGGGGGCCAGACGCTGGGGCTCGATCAGGTGCAGCAGGCCGCTGGTCTCGTCGGCGATCAGCAGGTCCGGCCCGTCGGCGAGGACGACCAGGCGGTGGCCAGCCGCGCCGGGCACGGTGATCGCCGCGTCCGCGCGTCCGGTCGTGCTCTCCAGATGGGTCACGGTGCCCGTCGAGTCCCACGGCAGCCAGGTGCCGCCGCTCGTCACGGCCAACGTCAGCGGGTGGGCGCCGGGCGCGCGGACAGCGACGGCGGTGCCCATGAGAAGCAGCACACCTGCCGTCGTGCTGAGAACCCGGCGAAGAACCCGGCGAAGCCGTCGCGCGAACACAGAGATGGTCGACTCCCCGGAAATGGCCAGACCACGAGGACCGCCGGAATTCCGGCGAGCCCGCCTCGAACGGATTCGGTGATGTCTCCGTCACCGCCGGCCCGGCCATCCATCCGGATCGGCCGGCCTCCCCGCCGGAGATGGGCGTGGTGGGCGTCGACGCCCATGAAGCCCGGTGCGCACACACGCCATGGCCGGCACGACGGCAGGCGACCTGGCGCGCCGGGTCTCAGGCGGTGTCTGTGCGGGCGTGCCACCCCGCTCGCCCGCACAGACACCGCCAGGCGAGCGCCGTGGGAGGGGCGCAGCGCTCGCCATGTCCCGCACGGCCTGCCCAACGCGTGCGGGAAGTAGTTGTCCTTGTCGTGTGTATTCGTGTCGGAGGGGATGGCCCGGATGGGGGGTTGTCATCCCTCTTGCCGGGTTAGACGCGACATACCCCCGACAGGTTGCGACCCGACTGCTGCCAATCGTGACGCCTTCGCGCCGCAGGTCGCCCGACCGTCCGGCTGACTGGCCGATCCCGCCAGCCATCTCGCCATGTCGATCATCAGATACACAACTTTTCCGGCCTATGGCACAACGAAGTGGCGGCGTCAGTCGTCTACCGCAGCGGAACGGATCGCCTCCGTGGCGGCGACGGTCGCCACGAGCCCCGTTCCCGGGCGGCTCTCCCCACCGCCCGCTCGGCGGACCGGGCCGGTCGCCCCCTCGCCCGGCACGGTCCGCCACCCCGCACCACCCGAACCGGCCCCACCCGCTCGAAGTGACTAGCCCGATCCGGTCCCCGACCTGATCCGGTCTCGACCCGAGGAGCCACGGTCATGCGTAGTCGAACCGCCTGCCCCGACCGGACGAGGGCGTCGGCGTGACGGGCCGCGGGGACGACCGTGGCGGGCTGCGTGGCGACCAGGCCGGCGTCGCCGCCTTCTCCGCCGCCTTCCACGACGTCGTCGCCAACGTGGAGAAGGTCATCCGCGGCAAGCGCGAGGTCGTGGAGAGCGCGGCCATCTGCCTGTTCGCCCAGGGACACCTGCTCATCGAGGACGTCCCGGGGCTGGGGAAGACCTCGCTGGCCCGCAGCCTCGCGGCTTCGGTGAACGCCGGCTGCCACCGCATCCAGTTCACCCCGGACCTGCTGCCCGCCGACATCACCGGGACGATGGTCTACGACCAGCGCGCGAACGAGTTCGGCTTCCGGGCCGGACCGGTGTTCACCAACCTCGTCATCGGCGACGAGATCAACCGAGCCTCCCCCAAGACCCAGTCCGCGCTGCTGGAGGTGATGGAGGAGGGTCGGGTCACGGCCGACGGCACGGGCTATCCGGTGCCCCGGCCGTTCATGGTCGTGGCCACGCAGAACCCGATCGACATGGACGGCACTTACAGCCTGCCCGAGGCCCAGCTCGACCGGTTCCTCATGCGGCTGCGGATGGGGTACCCCTCGGTCGAGGCCGAACTCGAGATCCTCGAGGGCCGACAGGTGGGCCGGCGGGTCGAGGACCTCACCCCGGTGATGCGGGCGGAGGACGTCGTGGCCCGGGCGGCCCAGACACTCGCCGTCCACGTCGCACCCACCCTGCGCCGCTACCTGGTCGACCTGGTCGCTGCCACCCGGGCCATCCCGGACATCGTCCGGTTGGGCGCCAGCCCCCGCGGCAGCCTCGCGCTGCTGCGCGCCGTCCAGGTCCGGGCCGCCGCGCAGGGGCGCACGTTCGCGACGCCGGACGACGCCAAGGCGGTGGCCGGACCTGTCCTCGCCCACCGCCTCGTGCTCAGTCCCGAGGCGGAGTTGCGACGCGTCATCGCGGAGGACGTGATCGACGAGATCCTGCAGGTGGTGCCCTCACCTCGCCGGCTCGTCGGTATCTGACGTGCCGCCCACCCAACGATCGCCGCACCGGGCCGGCCCGCGGTCGCGCGGGCTCGGCGAGCGGCACCGGCCCCGGCCCGACCAGGCGGCCCCGCCGCTGCCCCGGTCCCGGCTGCGGCTGACACCGCTCGGATGGGCGGTGCTGGCCATGGCCATCGCCCTGCTGATCGGCGGCCGGCTGCTGCGATATGTCGAGTGGGTCGCACTCGGCGGCACGGGCGCCGCGGCGATGGGGCTCGCCCTCGCCGTCGTGGCCCGTCGTCCCCGGGTGACGGTCGCCGTGTCGGTCGTGCCCCGGCGCGTGGCGCGCGGCGAGCCGGCGGCGCTCGTGCTGGCGCTCGCGAACCTCTCGCGATGGTCCGCTCCGCCCTTCGAGCTGCGGCTGCCGTGCGGCCGCGACGCGCCGGACATCGTCCGGACCATCTCCCGGCTCGCGGGCACCGGCGACCGCTCCGTCGAGGTGGCGCTGCGCACCAGCACTCGGGGCGTGGTCACCCTGGGCCCCGCCGAAGTGATCAGATCCGATCCGTTCGGGCTCGTGATCCGCCGGCAGGCCGTCGCCGCCCCCGTGACGCTCTTCGTCCGGCCGGACGCCCAGCCGCTGGCCGCGCTGGCCTCGGCGCCGTCGCGGGAGCCCGACGGCCAGACCGGGCATGGCACGGCCGGGGGACTGGAGATCCACACACTGCGGCCGTACACGGCCGGGGAGGATCTGCGCCTGGTGCACTGGCTGTCCAGCGCACGTGTCGGTGAGCTCATGGTCCGGACCCACGTCGATCCCACCGAGCCGGCCGCCACGGTCGTGCTCGACGTTCGCCCGGCGGCCTATCCGCCCGGTCGGGTGGGGGAGACGGCCTTCGAACAGGCCGTGGACGTCGCGGCCGCGGCGGTGATGACCTGCGCCCGGGAGTCGCTCGGCGTGCGGCTCGTCACGACGGCGGGGCTGCGTGCCAGCGGACGGCGGCGCCGGCAGGACGCCGAGGTGCTGCTCGACGAACTCGCCGGCGTCAGCCTCGACGACGCTGCCACCCTCGACGTCGTCGGGACCCTGCGACGGGGCGGGCTGGGCACGCTCGTCCTCGTCACCGGCGGGTTCGACCGGCAGGGCCCGGCCGCGCTGGCGCCGGTCGCCCACGCCTACGGCCGGGTCGTGCTGGTGCGCGTCGGGCCCCGGTCAGTGGCGACGGCACGCGCCCTCGACCGGCGCGACTCCTCCGATCGGCCCAGGCTGCGATCGACGTCACCGGCGCCTGACCAGGCGGCGGGCGTGACCGGCTGGGGGCGGTCCGCGCCCGCCGGCGCCCGCCCGATCGGCACCTGGCCCGTCGAGGACGTCGGGCTGCGGACCGCCGGCCGGTTGACGCTGATCGACATTCCCGACGCCGCGGCCCTCGCCCACCGGTGGCCCGCGCCCACCGGGTCAGGGCGCGACGCCGCCTGGGACGGCCGCCGGTGACCGCCGAGTGCGCCGTCCCCGACGCGGCGGACCATCCCGCGCGTCCCCCGGGCGGGCGTCGGGCCGCGGTCGTCCCCGACCCCGCCGAACCGGCCCGCCGGGGCCGCTCGCGACTGGCCGACCTGGGCCTGGTGGCGGCCCTCGCGCTCGTCGGCGGCGCGGCGTTCCGTCCCGTCTTCAGCGGCCATGACCTGCGTGTGATCCTGCCGGTGTCGGCCGTGCTCCCCGTGGTCCTGGCAGCGGCGCTGACGGGCCGGCGCCACCGGCCGCCACCGGTCGTCGTCACGGTCGCCGCCTGGAGCGCGGGATTCGTGGTGTGGGCCGCGGCCACCGTCGCCTCCCCCGCGGGCGGGATCGGCCGGCGGTTGGGCCTGGTCCGCACCGGGGCCCTCACCGGCTGGGCGCGGCTGCTCGACACCGCCCTGCCCGCGCCCCCGCGGGCGGATCTGCTGCTCGTCCCCGCGGTGCTGACCTGGCTCGCCGCCGCGATCGGCGCCGAGCTGGCGCTGCGGACCAGGACCAGGCTGCTGCCCGCTCTGCCCGGCGCCGTGCTGCTGACGGTCGCCGCCGCCTTCGCCGCGCCCACCGCCGGCCCGCGCCTCCCGCTCGCGGGTGGCTTCGCGGCGCTCGCGGTCGTGCTGCTCCGGATGCGGCGTGCCGCGCCGTCCGCCCGGGGCCCGGCCACGGTGGCGCGGACATGCTGCGCGCTGATCGCCGTGGTGGCCGTGGGCGTGGGGCTCGCCGGAGGTCCGCTGCGCGTGCCGACGGGAAGGGCGCCCGCCGATCCGCGGGCCCTGCGCCACCCGGGCGCCGCCGCGCTCGCGGATCTCGATCCACTCAGCCGGCTCGCGGGGTGGACCGCCCATCCGGACCAGGTCCTGTTCCGGGCCGGGCTGACCCCGGCCCCGGCCGGGCCCGCGGTCCTGCGCCTCGCCGTGCTCGACCGCTACGACGGCGCCGACTGGTCGACGACCGCCCGCTACCTCCCGGCCGGCCAGGCGATCGCCGCACGGCCGGACGACCGCCGGACCCCGGCACCCGGGCCGACCGGGGGGCGACCCGCGACGGTGACCCAGGACCTGACCATCGCCGCGCTGGGTGGCGATCTCGTCCCGGCCGTGGCCGGGCTTCGTCGGTTCACCGTCACGCCCCCGGCCACCGTCACCCCCCCGGCCACCCGGACGACGGCGCCGGCGGGGGACCGGCGGGACGCACCCGGGCACTTCGCCGTGGCGCCCGCCGACGGGACGCTCGCGCGGACCGCGCCGCTGCCCGCGGGAACGCGGCTGCGCCTGGTCTCCACGCCGCCCGCCGAGCTCACCGCCGACCAGTTGCTGGCCCTGACCGTCTCCCGGATCCGGCAGAACACCCCCCACCTCGCCGTGCCGGACGGCGTCCCGGCCGTGCTGCGCTCGCTGGCCGGGCTCGCGACCAGGGGCGGCGTGTCGCCGTACCAGCGGGCCGCCCTGTTGCGGCAGTACCTGATGGCGACCTTCACCTTCGATCCGACGGCGCCCGCCGGGCACACCCTCGCCCATGTGGATCACTTCCTGGCGCAGACGCGGCGCGGCACGTCCGAGCAGTTCGCGACCGCCTTCGTGCTCGCGGCCCGGTTGATCGGCCTGCCCGCCCGGCTCGTCGTCGGGTTCGTCGCCGACGATCCCGGCGGTGGCGCCCGGTTGGTCCGCGGCGCCGACGCGCTGGCCTGGGCGGAGATCGACTTCGATGGTGCCGGCTGGCTGCCGTTCTTCCCCACCCCGCGCGCGGGTGAGGCCCGCGGCGCGGCGGTGGCCGGCTCGGCGCGGGGCGAGTCCCCGGCGCAGACCTCGCTCGTCAACGCCGTGCTGCGGGCGACGACGGTCCGTCCCGGTCCAGTGGATGGTGCCCCTGCGGGGCACGGCGGGCCCGCCGGCCGGGGGCGGTCGGCGACGTCGGACTGGCCGCACGGCGTGCGGGTGGCGTCCGCGGGCACCGGGCTCGCCGTGCTCGGCTACCTGGCCTTCGCCTCGGTGCTGCCGGTGCTGCGCCGGCGGCGGTCGGCACGCGTCGACGGCGCTCGCCGGCGGATCACGACGGCCTGGCAGCGGGCGATCGAGCTGTTCGCGGACGCGGGCCGGCCGATGCCGACCGCCGCGACCCCGAACGAGGTGGCCCTCGCGGCGGCGGGCGTGCTCGACGAGACCGGCCTCACCGCCCTGCGGGGGCTGGCCGAGCTCGCCACCCTGGCTCTGTTCGACGACGATGCCGGCGGCCGCTGGGACGCCGTGGCGGGACGGCACGCCGCGGACGAGGCCTGGCGCCAGGTGGACGCGCTCGAGCACGCGCTGCGGCGGGCGACCCCGCGGCGCCGTCGGCTCGCCCACCGGATCGCCCCGCGGACCGTGGCCGTGGAGATCCACCGCCTCCGAGAGCTGCGGTCGGGCTCGCCCGTCCTGGCAGCGTCGTGGCAACCTCGCGGCGGTCCGTGTCGCGGAGAGGCCGACAGAACGGAAAGAACGGGCACGACACGCGGAGTCCGCGACACGGTGCCGCTGTCCCCCGTACGCGCCGCCCACCCACGGGAAGTCCGAGGCGGAACCTCCCCGAACGCCCCTGGATCACGCCCGAAGACGCGGCCCCGGGCACCATCCGGCACCGGCTAGAGATAGCCCGAACAGGTCGGGACGCCCGGGATGGGCTCGTTCTGCCCGCCGCCCTTCACGACGGTGGCCGGGAGGTATCCCCAGGCGCCGGAGTACCCGGGCGCGTTCGCCCGGGCCCCGTCGCCCTCGGTGTAGAGCCACCAGGTGTTCGTGTTGCCCTGGACAACCGGGTTGGCGCGGCCGTTCACCTGGCAGATCGCCCAGACGGTGGACGCCTTGTTCATGTAGCCGGAGTCGTCGAGGGCCGCCGTCGTGCCGGCGGCGACGTTGGCGTAGAGCGCGGAACCCACATAGGTGGCGCAGTCGTAACGGGTGTTCCACACCCGTCCCCGATAGTCGGTGATCGAGGCCGCGCGGGCGGCGCAGCCTGGTGCCGGGGCGGCACCCCCACCCATGCCCGTGCCGGGCGGCGCCGCTGTCGCCGGCGGCCCCGCCGTGGGGCCGGGAGCCGCCATGGCGGGTGCGGGTGCCGGCGCGGCCGGGTTGCCGGTTCCCCCGACCGGGGCAGGCTGGGCGGCCTGTCCGGGGGGCCGCGGGGCGCCACCGCCCTGCGGTGCCAGCACGCCGGGCCCACCGGTCGCCGGCGGGAGGAACGGGGGCGGGGAGGTCGCCGCCGGGCTGGCGGACAGGGCCTGTGGGCCGTCGAGAGCCACCTTCGACGCGGCCGCGGGCCCGTCCGCCGCCCCGCCGCGGTCCGCCCCGCCGGCTCCCGCCGGGTCCCGGATCACCAGGTAGGCCAGCACGGCGACGACCGCCGCCAGTACCCCCGCCGTCGCGAGGAACGGCGCCCGCCACCGCGAGCCGGAGGCACGCGTGACCGCCGGCTCCGCCGGACGGGGCGCGTCCGCCCGCGCCGCCGGGACGGGGACCGCGCCGACCTCGGGCCGCCGCGGCGCCGCGGGAGACCCCGGGGGCGAGGCCGCCGGCGGGGACGGGGCCGCCGGCGGATGGGCGACGCCCACGGCGGCGACGGCCGTGCGCTCGTCGTCGGTCCCGGCGTGTTCGTCGGGCGGCGCGCCTGTTCCAGGCCCGCCAGGCCCGCCTGGTCCATCAGGTCCGGTTCTGGGCCCGAGGTTGGGAACGGGGACGGCCGGCGGTGGGGGCTGGCTCGCCCAGGCCGCGGCGCGGGTCGCGGTGGGGTCGAGCTCGGCGAGGGCCGCCGCGAACTCGCGGGCCGAACCCGGTCGCTGCTCGGGCCGGGCCGCGAGGCTCCAGGCCAGCAGGTCGCGCAGCGCGTCGGGTACGTCGGCGCGGTCGAGGGGCGCGACGTCACCGGCCAGAATGCGCTGCAGAATCTGGTTCGGCACGCGGCCCGGGAATGGCGTCGTGCCCTGCACGAGGGTGAACAGGGTGGCGCCGAGCGCGAAGATGTCCGCGGCGGTTCCCGGATCCTCCCCGAGCAGGACCTCCGGTGCGGCATAGCCGGGAGTGAAGGCCGCCGACATCGTGCCGGCCTCCATGCCCTCGGTGACGCTGGCGATTCCGAAGTCGCTGAGCACCGGGTCCGCGGTACGGCGGAGAAGGATGTTGGCGGGTTTCAGGTCCCGATGCAGGATGCCGTGCTCGTGCGCGGTGGCCAGCGCGTCGGCGATCGGCAGGCACAGGGCGGTGGCCTCGCTGACGGGCAGGCGGCCGCGGTTCTTCAGGGCGTCCGCGAGGGAGCCGCCGGCGAAGTACTCCATGGTGAGGTACGGGCGGTGGTCGCGGGTGGTGCCGGCGTCGAACACCGTGATGATGTGCGGATGCCCGGTGAGCCGCCCGGTCGCCCTGCACTCGCGGACGAATCGTCGTTCCGCCGCCGGATCCCGCAGATCGGAGTGCAGCACCTTGACGGCGACCCGGCGGTCGAAGATTTCCTGTTCGGCCAGATAGACCGTGCTGAATCCGCCGTATCCAATTGTCGTGAACGAGTGGTAGCCCTCGATCAGCACCGGTTCCACGCGGTACCCGCATCCCGTCGGCGTCGGCTGGTGTCACGTCCTGCAGGAGCTGCCCGCCGCCGCGGCATGCGCGTGACGACCCCCGTCGGCCAGTCCGCACAGCACGCTACACGCCGCCCGCGGCCACGCTCCCGGCGTCCGATGGGACCGTCCTGGCCCGGTTCGGTATGCGCGCGGTTCCCCTGCGCGTACGCCGGGTATCCCCCGAACAGGCGGCCCTGGTCCATCGGGACCGGTTCAGGGGAGGGACAGGGTCATGGCACAGGTGATGAAGGGACGCACCCGGCCGGCGGGGGCGGACACGTCCAACGACGAGATGGCGCGCCAGGTGGCGAGCCAGACGTCGTCCGACCTGGTCGCCGAGCAGATTTTCCGGCGGGAGCGGAACGGGGCGTTGACGGACAGGGAAGCGGCCAAGAGCGAGTCGCTGCGGCCCTAGCGTCGTGCCGTGGCCCTGGCGTCGTGCTGGGGCGCCGCGGCTCCCGTTCGCGGCCGCGCGGCCGGGCCCGCGATCGACGGGCCCGGGTCCGATGCCCGTGCGAGGCGGCGGCGGGTGTCGTATGCATGAGCGATGCAGCAGGAGCAGGAGCAGTCCGCGGGGCCGGGCCGCCCGTTCACGGACGCCGGTACCCCCGAATCGGTCTGGCAGGCCTGGCGGCCCGGGTGGGCGGAGTTCGAGCTGACCAGCCCGCCGCCGCGCGCGGTGGTCGTCGCCCCCCATCCGGACGACGAGGTGCTGGGCGTGGGCGGCCTGCTGCTCCGGTTGCACGGGCTGGGCACCGAACTCGCGGTGGTCGCCGTCACCGATGGCGACGCGTCGCATCCCGGATCCCCCACGCTGTCGCCCGAGCGGCTCGCCCGGCGGCGGATCGCCGAGCAGGCGGCGGCGCTGGCGGAGCTGGGGCTCGGCGATGTCCCGGTGCACCGCGCGGGTCTGGGCGACGGGCGGGTCGCGGGGCACGAGGACGTGCTGGCCGACCTGGTCGCGCCGCTGCTTACGCCCGCGTGCTGGGTGCTCACCACCTGGCGGGAGGACCGCCATCCGGATCATGAGGCGACGGGGCGGGCGGTGGCTCTCGCCGCCGGGCGGGTCGGCGCTCGAATGATCGAGTACCCCGTCTGGACCTGGCACTGGGCGAGGCCGCGGGACCCGCGGGTGCCGTGGTCGAGAGCCCGGAGTGTCGCGCTGCCCGATTCCGTGCGGCAGGCCAAGCGGCGGGCCGTCGAGCACTATCGGTCGCAGATCGCCCCGCTGTCGGACGATCCGGCCGACGCGGCCGTCCTGGGCCCGGAGATCCTCGCCCGCCTGCTGCGCCCCACCGAGACGCTGTTCGTCTGACGGCGCCGGAACGCGCCGGCCGGGAAACCGTGGGCTCCCTGGTGTCGCGAGTCACAGGGCCGCCCGGTCATCCGGATGGCCTCGGCCCGGCCGCGCGGCTAGTGTGCGGACAACGAACTGCATACCGCTGCCGCTCACACCCGTGCGGGAGAGTCCCGGCTCGTAGCCCGCCGGGACGCCGAAGGAGCAAGCTCTCCCCATAAACTCTCAGGCCCCCAACCGCCGGGTCAGGCAACTCTGGAAAGCGGACATCGGCGATGTCCCGCCGACGGTGAAAGCTGCGGCCGTGGCCGGGGGCCCGATCGGTCCCCCGCGACGGCGCGCGGTGAAGCTCTCAGGCCCCAGGACAGAGGGGGAGGCCCGCTGCGGCGCCGGCTCCGGCCTGTCGTCGCCCGACCTCCGGAGCAGCTCATCATGCCCGACGACAGCCGTCTCGACCCGAGCACCGTGCCGACGCCCGCCGCGCCGCCCGCGCCCGCCGCCGGTTTCGCCGCATCCGTTCCTGCCGCCGCCGGGTTCGCGCAGCGGCACATCGGACCGGACGAGGATGACCAGCGCGTGATGCTGGCCGCGCTCGGCCTCGACTCGCTGGCGGCGCTGACCACCGCCGCCGTGCCGGCCGTGATCCAGGACGCGGGGCTGGACCTGCCGGCGCCGCTCGACGAGTCGGCAGTGCTGGCGGAGCTGCGCGCGCGCGGCCGGGCGAACCGCCCGGTGACGTCCATGATCGGTCTCGGCTTCCACGCGGCGGTCATGCCGGGTGTCATCCAGCGCAACGTGCTGGAGAGCCCCGCCTGGTACACGGCGTACACCCCCTATCAGCCGGAGATCTCCCAGGGCCGGCTGGAGGCGCTGCTCAACTTCCAGACGATGATCACCGATCTGACCGGTCTGGCGGTGGCCGGCGCGTCCCTGCTGGACGAGCCGACCGCGGCGGCCGAGGCGATGCAGATCGCGCTGCGCGGGGAGCGCGGCGGTCGGCGGACGTTCCTCGTCGACGCCGACACCCTCCCGCAGACGACGGCGGTCGTGGCGACGCGCGCCGAGGCGCTGGGCGTCGCGGTGCGGGTGGTCGACCTCGCCGGCGCCGCCGACCTGTCCGGACTCGACGCGGACCTCCTCGACTCGGCGTTCGGGCTGCTGGTGTCCTACCCCGGGCCGAGCGGGGCGCTGCGGGACCCGAGCGGGCTGATCGCCGCGGCTCGGGCGCGGAAGATCCTCGTCACGGTCGCCGCGGACCCGCTCGCGCTGACCCTGCTGCGCTCGCCCGGCGAGCTCGGCGCGGACATCGCCGTCGGCAGCACCCAGCGCTTCGGCCTGCCGCTGTCGTTCGGCGGTCCGCACGCGGGCTACCTCGCCGTCCGCGCGGGCCTGGAGCGTTCCCTGCCCGGCCGTCTCGTCGGCGTGTCGATCGACGCGGACGGCTCGCCCGCCTACCGGCTCACGCTGCAGACCCGTGAGCAGCACATCCGCCGGGAGAAGGCGACCAGCAACATCTGTACCGCCCAGGTGCTGCCCGCGGTGCTCGCCTCGATGTACGCGGTCTACCACGGGCCGGACGGGCTGGCGGCGATCGCGCGGCGGGTGCACGGCCACGCGGTGCGCCTCGCCGCGGGGCTGCGCGCCGGTGGCATCGCGCTGGGTGAGGAGCCGATCTTCGACACCGTGGTCGCCACGGTGCCGGGGCGCGCCGCCCAGGTGGTCGCGCGGGCGCTGGAGCAGGGAGTCAACCTGCGTCTCATCGACGGCGACCGGGTCGGTGCCGCCTGCAACGAGACGACCGGGGAGGCCGACCTGCGGGCGGTGTGGACGGCCTTCGATGTCGTCCCGCCCGACTCCGATCCCGCTCCCACGGGCGTCGACGCCCTGCCCGCCGAGCTGGTGCGCACCAGCGCCTACCTGGAGCATCCGGTGTTCCACACACACCGCTCCGAGACGGCGATGTTGCGGTACCTGCGTCGGCTGGCCGATCTCGACCTGGCACTGGACCGGGGAATGATCCCGCTGGGCTCCTGCACGATGAAACTGAACGCGACGACGGAGATGGCCGCCGTCACCTGGCCGGAATTCGCCGACATCCATCCGTTCGCTCCGCTCGACCAGGCCGCGGGCTATCTCGGGATGATCCGTGATCTGGAGGAGTGGCTGGCGGCGGTCACCGGATATGCCGGCGTCTCGGTGCAGCCGAACGCGGGTAGCCAGGGCGAACTGGCCGGCCTGCTGGCGATCCGGGCGTATCACCGGGACAACGCGGCGCCGGGCGCGCCGGCCCGCGACGTCTGCCTCATACCCTCGTCCGCGCACGGAACCAACGCGGCGAGCGCGGCCATGGCGGGAATGCGCGTCGTCGTGGTCGCCTGTGACGGCGACGGAAACGTGGACCTGGACGATCTGGCCCGCGCGGCCCGGGCGCACGCGGATGTGCTCGCCGCGCTGATGGTGACCTATCCGTCCACGCACGGAGTGTACGAGGAGGGCATCGGGCAGGCGTGCGCGATCGTGCACGAGGCGGGCGGCCTGGTCTACGTCGACGGCGCCAACCTCAACGCCCTCGTGGGGCTCGCGAAGCCGGGCCAGTTCGGCGCCGACGTCAGCCACCTCAACCTGCACAAGACGTTCTGCATCCCGCACGGCGGCGGCGGGCCCGGTGTCGGCCCGGTCGCGGTCGGCGAGAAGCTGCTGCCGTATCTGCCGAACCATCCGCTGCGGCCGGAGGCAGGTCCCGCCACCGGCGTCGGCCCCATCTCCGGCGCGCCGTGGGGGTCCGCCGGAATCCTCATGATTCCGTGGGCGTACATCCGGATGATGGGGGCGGACGGGCTGCGGCGGGCCACCTCGGTCGCCGTGCTGAACGCGAACTACATCGCGGCGCGGCTGCGTCCGCACTACCCGGTTCTCTACGCGGGCAGCGGCGGCCTGGTGGCGCACGAGTGCATTCTCGACCTGCGAGGGCTGACGCGGAGCACCGGTGTGACGGTGGACGACGTGGCGAAGCGGCTCATCGACTACGGTTTCCACGCCCCGACGATGTCCTTCCCGGTTCCCGGCACTCTCATGGTGGAACCGACCGAAAGCGAGGACCTCGCTGAGATCAACCGCTTCTGCGACGCGATGATTGCCATTCGCGCGGAGGCGGACAAGGTCGGCGACGGAGTATGGCCGCGGACGGACAATCCGCTTCGCAACGCGCCGCACACCGCGCAGATGGTGACGGCGGACGAATGGCCGCACCCCTATCCGCGGTCGATCGCGGCCTATCCGGTGGCCGCCCTTCGCGCGGCGAAGTACTGGCCGCCGGTGCGGCGTATCGACGGCGCGTACGGTGATCGAAACCTGGTCTGCACCTGCCCGCCGGTCGAGTCCTTCGCGGAGCCCGCGGCGGAGGTCACGGAGCTCGTCTCCGCCGGCTGAGCGGCCTGGGGCGCGGTCGTCCAGCCGGCGCCGGACGGCGGTGAGCCAGGCGGTTTCGTTCGGACGCCGCCGAGCGGCGGCGGCGTGTCGCGCGGGTGGCCGTCGGGTGACGGGCCGGCCAACGGTGTCCTGGCCCGACGGGGCTGTTCGCGGGCCGGCCAGTGGTGTGTCCCGCTCCGGTAGGGCCGTGCGCGGGCCGGCGCGGTCGCCGGTGCCCGGTGGCCGGGGGGCTGGCGATCACCGCGCGGGAGGGTGCCGCCGCGGTGTCCGTGCCGCGCGGTGCGTCGCGGGTACGACACGGCCCGCACCGCGGTGCGTCAACCACGTGTCGGCCTGTATTCCTTCGGTGATTTCGACCCCTCTTCGCGGTCCTTCCCCGCGCATACCGTGGCGTCATCGGTCATTGGCGTCATCGGTCATTGCCGGGGCGCGACCTCGCGGCCCTGGCGGGCCCATGTCGTGTGGTGTATCCCGCCCGGGAGATCTCACGTCACGGAAGATTCCCGGCCGTGGTACCCCGCCAGCGGGTTCGGCGACGGGCGCCTATTGACCGTTGATCGCACGCCCCCAATAGTGGGTGGGCAACTGCCGTGGTGGAATGCGGGGTCAGGACGCTCCGGCGGATCACCGATGGGACAACGGGAGGTTGCGGCGGATGGATCCCAGGATGGAAAAGCAGCTCGCACAGCTGCGTCGGAAGGCCGTTGATCTGGGGCTCGGCCCGACGCTCAAGCTTGTCCGGGACAACGTAGCGCCAACGGCTCGACGTAATCGAAACGATGATCGCCATCTCGCGCTTCTGCTGTCCTTCGTGCTGCACGAGAGCTCGAACTGCATCGACGTGGGCGCGCATCGTGGTGACGTGCTCCGCACTGTTCTGCGGCACGCGCCGCTGGGTCGGCACGTCGCCTACGAGCCGCTGCCGCACATGGCCGCGGCCCTTCGCACCGACTTCCCGACCGTCGAGGTGCGCCAGGCGGCGCTGTCCGACCAGCCCGGTGTCCTGCCGTTCGCCTACGTGCGCAGCCGGCCGGCCTACAGCGGCCTGCGGGACCGGGTGCCGGACACCGAGGAGGTCGAGCAGATCGAGGTCACCGTCGAGGTGCTCGACGAGGCGCTGCCCGCGGACTACCACCCGACTCTGATCAAGGTGGACGTGGAGGGTGCCGAATACGGGGTCTTCCGGGGCGCCCGCAAGATGATCTCGGCCAGCCGCCCCTACGTGGTGTTCGAGTTCGGTGCCGGTGCCCGGGACTACGGCACGACCGCGGACGAGATGTACACCCTCGTCGATGGTGATCTCGGGCTGCGCATCTTCGATCTCGACGGAGAAGGTCCGTACACACTGCCGAAGTTTCGGGACACGTTTGAGACCGGCCGGCACTTCAACTTCGTCGCCCATCCCTGAGGGGCATCGCCGGCGCCGCCCCAGGGCGGTCGTCCGGGCTATGGGCACGATCGGGGACGCGGTGTGAACCTGGTCGTCCGGCGAGAAGTCCGTGCTCGGCTCGTCGATGGGCTGCCTGGTGTGTCACGGACAGCGGGGGGCCGAGCACAAGGATCGGACAAGAGTCGATACGAGTACGCGGACTGCCATGTACGAAGAGCGACGATTCGGTACGGTTCAGACAGGTCGCGGCGATCGACCCACCTGAACAGATCGGACAGAACCGGTACCGGTACCGGTTCTGATTCGGGACCGGTGATGGAGTGCCGGGGGATGGCGGGCACGCGCGGCCGGAACGCGTAGCACCCGTCTGGTCAACCGAAAGGCTGCACATGGCCCGGTCCCCCCGGGGCGGCTGTTCACCGCCCACCGGCCCGCCATCGTCGTCTAGCCCGCGACCGGTCCCCTGCCCGGCCGCCAGCGCGTCCGCCACCCGGCTGTGGCGCCCGCGCATCCCTCCATCCGGGGAGCGCACCGGCTCCCGGCCGGGCGGCCCCATCGCGACGGCACCGGTGCCGTCGCCGTCCCGAACGGATCCCGCGCTCCCACCCGTCGGGTGATGCCGAATCCCCCCGGACGGACCTGGCTCGCCCGTGCCTGGTTCGCCGTCCCGGTCGTCGCCGCGCTCGCGGCCGCCATGTCCGTCCTGCTGCCCGCGTGCGGGGCCGGTCTCTGCCTCCGGCTCGTGGTGAAGCTCGTGCTCGGGCTGTCGGCCACCGGCGCGCTGCTCGTCCTGCGCTCGCGCGGCACTCCCGGCGACGCGCGTGGATGGCTCCTGCTCGTGGCCGGCCAACTGGTATACGCCGGGACGGCCGCCGTCCTCCTGGGCCTGTCCCAGGTGGACTCCGTCATAGTGTCCGCGACGACCAGGGACGTGCTGGTCGCCGCGCACTACCCGCTCACGGCGGCGGGTCTGGTGGCCCTGCTGCGCGCGCGGGGCGCCCTGCGTGACCGGGTGGCGCTGCTGGATACCGCCCTGCTGCTCGCGGGCGGAGTCCTGCTTGCCTGGACCTGCCTGGTCGGACCGGTCCTGCGCGCGCACGGAGTGTCGGGTGCCGGTCTCGTGCCGGCGCTGTGTACCGGCGTCGGTCTCGTGGTGGCCGCGGCGGCCATCCTGCTGCTCGCCTCCGACCGCGAGCCGTCCCCGGCGGTGTCGGCGCTCGCCGGTGGCCTGCTCGCCGCCCTGCTCGCGGACACCGTCGGCATGTACGCCCATCGCGCGGATGACCCCGGCCGGCACCTGCCCGCCGCAGCCGGCCTGCTCGCCGGTCGAGATCTCGGCTGGTCGGTGAGCGCGCTGCTGTTGATCATCGCCGCTCTGCATCCCGTCCGCGGCGGGCTCGCGGTCCCGGGCGGCCATCGAGGCGCGCCGTCGGCGCCACCCGTGCGGGCCGGGCGCGGGCTGGTCCTCGTCTGCGCCGTCGGTCTGGTCGGGCCGGTCACGCTCGGGATCGAGGCCGCCCGCGGCGGTGGCCCGGACACGCTGGTGATCGCGGTGGCGGTGGCGGCGATCGTGCTGCTGATCATCGCTCGGATGGCGCAGATGGAAGCCGACCAGCGCCGGTTGGCGATCACGGATGGCCTGACCGGTCTGCACACCCGGCGGTACCTGGAGGCCGAGATGCGGGTGGCCGCCCGGCGGGCCCGCGATTCCGGAACGGCGATGGGACTGCTGCTGGTCGATGTCGACCACTTCAAGTCGGTCAACGACCGCTTCGGCCACCCGGCGGGCGACCGCGTGCTCACCGAGGTGGCCCGCCGCCTGCTCGCGGTGACCCGACCGGGGGATGTCGTGGCCCGCTACGGAGGTGAGGAATTCGCGCTGCTGGCCATGGACGTCCGGGCCGAGGCGCTGGCGGACATCGCCGAGCGGCTGCGGCTCGGCATCGCCCGTGAGCCAATGCGGATCCCCCCGCCCAGCGGCGATCGGGACGCCGCGCCGCCCCGGCCGGTGCCGGTGACGGTCTCCGTGGGCGGCGCGCTGCTGCCGGACCACGCCGCCGACGTGTTCGCCCTGGTCGCCGTGGCGGACCGCGCGCTGTACGCGGCGAAGGACGCCGGGCGGAACCGGATCGCGATCGGCTCGGTGGCGGTGGGCCCGACGACGGCCCGCGCGCCGGCGGCGCCTGGACCGGCGCCGACCCGGACGCGGGTACCGGCCCGACTGCCGGCGTCGACCCAGATGCCAGCGTCGGCCCGGACGCGGGCGCCGGAGCCGCATCTCCCGCGCGTCCCGCGGCCGGGCGGGATCGCCATGGTCCTGCCCGAGTCCGCGGCCGTGGAGGCGGCCACCTACGCCGTCACCGCGGCGCTGACGCCGCTGCTGCGCGGCGCACCGCGGCGATCTCTCGATGCCGTCGAGAGCCTCTGCCAGGTCGCCGCGCAGGTGGACGAGTGGCACACGCCTCGGGTGGACGGGTCCGCGGTGGCCTGCTGGCTGGGCGAGGTGCTGACCGCGCTCGGCTACGCCGCCGGACCTCAGCGTCGGGCGCGGCGGGCGGCGCGGTTGCACAACGTGGGCAAGATCCTCCTGCCGCCGGAGGCCCTGGGCCGGCTCGGCCCCCTTGACGCTGAGGAATGGCGGCTGATCAGGATGCATCCCGTGATGGGGGCCAGTCTGCTCGCCCGGCTCCCCGACCTGCGCGCCGAGGCGGAGATCGTCGCGCAGCAGCGCGAGTGGTTCGCCGGCGGCGGCTACCCCACCGGCGTCTCCGGACCGCGGATCCGGACGGAGGCGAGGGTGCTGGCCGTCTGCACCGCCTGGGCGGCGATGCGGGGTGGCCGTGGCGAGCGGGGCCCGATGAGTGCCGCGGCCGCCCGTGAGCAGCTGCGGGCGGCACGCGCCACCCAGTTCGACCCCGATGTCGTGGATGTCTTCCTCGCCCTGGAGGCCCAGCGGCGGGTGGGCCGGTCCCAGCCGGATGATCCGCCGACCCCCGCCCCGGCCAGGTGGCACCGCCGGTCGGGCGTCGACGGCCCGATCAGGTCCGGAGCCGGCGCCAGCCCCTGATCCGCGGGTGCGGTGCGGAAAGACCGTGTGTTTCCCGACACGTCCGTGGTGGGGTTGATGTCATCCGCGTCCGGCCCGGGCGGGGGGAGGGCGTCCTGGCATCGCCTGGCCGGCATGCGGGTAGTTCTCTCCAGACGGGCCCTGACCAGGCGCACCGCGCGCCCGATCGGGCACTCGTCGTAGCCGGGTGTGCGGACGACCCTGATTCAGGCGGCGCGGTGTGATCGTGCCCATGTCCATTAACGCGGATTGATGCCGGCCGTGAAGAGGGGGAGTGACGGATTCGGCCGCAAGACCCATACTTTGACGCTCCAGCACCTGGCATGAGCCCGATCGGCCATGCCCGGGGCCGCCCGCAGTGGACGGTGAGCCCGAGCGTCTGGGAGGTACCGGAAACGGCGGGGCAGGCAAGACGCTGTGGGCGGAGGCGGTAATCATGCGGTCCGGGAGACGAGGCGAATCATCGCCCGCTCCGCGTGATATCGCCCACAACTCCCGCGGCTGACCCGAGGGCGTCGTCACCGGTACGGGCTGTCCGTACCCAAGAAAGGTCATGAGAGAGGGGCGTCCGTGCAAACGCTCGAACCCACCAGCCTCGACCTCGACGCGATCGAGGCGGACAAGCTCGCCAAGGGCATCACCCTGAGTCTGCTGATCCCGGCGCGTGGTCCGGACGCGGCTCGGAACCTCGGCGAGATCATCGCGCAGAACCGTCAACGGTGGATGCAGGAACGCGGTGTGCTGGACGAGATCGGCGTGATCGTCGATCCGACCTCGGACGGGGACGAGCACGACCTGGTGCGGATCGCGACGGACGCGGGAGCGACCTGGGTCGCCCGCGGGCAGTCCGTCCTGGAGCGGCACGCGGGTCGGGAACTGCCGTCGACCGGAGGCAAGGCCGGCGCGATGCGGAGTCTCGCGTACCTCGCCTTCGGCAATCGGCTGATCTTTCACGACGCGGATCTGGAAAGCTACGATCCGTATACTGTTGGTGTTCTGGCCGCCGCGACGACCGCCGGCAGCGCGCCGCTGTTCGTGAATGGCAGCTCACGGCGGGTGACGGGTGACGGTCGGCCCGGTGGCCGAACCACCGAGATGCTCCGCTCGTTGTTGTCGAAACAACTTGCCCGGTACGTCCCGTCGATCACGCGGACGATTCAGCCGCTCATCGGGGAGTTCGTGATCGACGCGGACGTCTTCGCGGCGCTGGCCTTCTCCCGCGGCTACGGGGTGGAGACGTCCCTCAAGGTTCTGGCGCTCGATCTCCTGGACTACTCGGACAGCCTGCAGATCGAGCTGCCGATCAAGTACCAGGTCGGCCAGCATTACCACGCGCTGGTGAAGCAGTTCCATGAGATCAGTTTCACAATCGATGTGCTCGAGGCGTACTTCCAGCGCCGGCGGGTCGATCCCCACGTCGCTATCTGGCAGATCGCGGACAACTACGATCTGCTTTTCCCGGGTCGCACCTACGCGTTGCACCGGCCGTCGGGCTACGACGACACGGACTTCGTGCCGCGGCTCGGTTTCTATCAGCCACTCGCCACGGTTCCCGCCTACCAGGCTCGGCTGCCGGAGATCAAGAGCTCCCGGCGGGTGGCCCTGGACGCCCTCGGCCGGCGGATGCGCACCTCGGCCTGACGCGGCGCCGCCCGGGCCGCGTGTTCCCCGTCATCCACCGACGGGGGCACGCGGCCCCGCCGCCTTCTCCTGCCGGTACGCCTGCGCGAAGGCGTCGGCCATCTGCCGGTCGAAGAGCTCCTCGGGGTCGTTGAGCGCCATCGGGAGGTGCCCGAACACCTCGAGCGCCAGGAACCCGTGCAGCTGGGTCCACACCGCGAGGCACACGGCCATCTCGGCCTCGCCGATGACCGCCATCCCGTGGTCGTGGGACCAGGCCCGCAGGCTGGCCCGCATCGTGGGGGTGAGTTCGGCGTCGACGTGGCTGGCGTCGACGAGATCCGCCTCGATCGCCTCGCTCATGCACCGGAACAGCACCGTCACCGACCGCCGCAGCTCCTGGGCCACCCGCCCCTCGCAGTAGCTGCTGGCGGGGACCTGCGGGCCGAAGATCAGGGCGTACTCGATCGCGTGGTCCAGGGCCCAGCGCCGATGCGCCCGGGCCACGGCCAGCCAGCGGTCCATGTGCCGGTCCGCGGGGGCGGCGTCGAACGCGTCGGTCAGCGCGTCGGCCAGCGAGCCGAAGGCGTCCGCGGCCAGCTCTGTCAGCAGCACCTCGCGGCTCTCGACGTAGCGGTAGAGGGCCGAGGGGGCCATGCCCATCGCGCGCGCCACCCCCCGCAGGGACAGTCCGCCGGCACCGAGCTCGGCCAGCTGGGCGTGGGCCGTCCGCTTGATCTCGTCGAGGGTGGCTTGCCGCAGGCGCTCGCGGCGAGGGATCGGACTACTCACGGCGTCATGCTCCGCTCAGAGTGTGAACGCTGTCAATTATGCGTCAGGGCGCCCTTGACATGAACGCCAGTCGCGAACACTGTTCTCTCTAAGGTCGCCCCATCTGTGGAGGATTCCGTGTTCTCTCCCTTGGTGGCGCTTGTCACGCGCCGACCACGCCTGGTACTCGTCGTCACCGTCGTCCTGCTCCTCGGCGGGGGCGTGCTCGCGTCCACTGCCTTCGGGAAGCTGCAGAACGGGGGCTTCGACGATCCGGCATCGGAGTCGACCCGGGCCGCGGACGAGATGGACGCCCACTTCGGCGGTCACCCGAACGTGCTGCTGCTCGTCACCGCCCGCACGGGCGACGCCGACGACGCCGCGGTCGCCGCCGCCGGCCGCGCGGTCACGGCCGACCTGCGGTCCCAGCCGGGCGCCCGGGACGTGGTCTCGTACTGGACCGGCGGCGGGACCGCGATGCGTTCCCGTGACGGGCTGTCCGGCCTGGTCGTGGCCAGCGTGAAGGACGACGACCAGGCGGCCGACATCGTCGACCGCTACCAGTCCGCGAGGAATGAGTCACCGGCGGTGACCGTTCGGGCGGGGGGTGCGGCGGCCGTCGGCGAGGACATCGGCGCGCAGGTCGCGAGCGACCTCGCCGTCGCCGAGTCGATCGCGATCCCCGTCACCCTGGTGCTGCTGGTGCTGGCCTTCGCCGGCGTGGTCGCCGCGCTGCTGCCGCTGGGCATCGGGCTGCTGGGCGTCGTCGGTGGCTTCGCCGCGCTGTCGGTGATCGGCAGCCTGACCGACGTCTCGATTTTCGCGGTGAACCTGGCGACCGCGTTCGGCCTCGGCCTGGGCATCGACTACTCCCTGCTGATGGTCAGCAGGTTCCGTGAGGAGCTCGCCGCCGGTCGCGACCGGGCGGACGCGATCGCGGTGACGGTCCGCTCCGCCGGGCGGACGATCCTGTTCAGCGGCGCGACGGTGATCGTGGCGCTGGCCGTCATGCTGCTGTTCCCGCCGTTCTTCCTGAAGTCGATGGCGTACGCGGGCATCTCCGTGACGCTGGTGGCGGTCGCCGCGGCGGTCGTCGCGCTGCCCGCCCTGCTGATGCTCCTCGGTGAGCGGGTGAACGCGCTGCGCGTCGGTGGCCTGATCGGGCTGGCGCGCCGCCGCCGCGCTCGGCGGGCCGGATCCGTGACGGCGGGCGGTTCCGTGACGGCGGGCGGTTCCGTGACGGCGGGCGGTGCCGTGGGGGAGGGCGCTTGCGCGGCGGAGGGCGTGGCCCGTGGGGGCGAGGTGCGCGAGGCCGCGGAGTCGCGGTTCTGGCGGTGGGTGGCCGCGTCGGTCATGCGCCGCCCGGTCCTGACCGGACTGCCGGTGATCGCGGTGCTGCTCGTGCTCGGTGCTCCGTTCCTGCACGTCAACTTCGGCACGCCGGACGACCGGGTGCTGCAACCGGGCTCCGCGTCCAGCCGGACCGTCGGGGACGCGCTGCGCGAGCAGTTCCCCGCCGACCTCAGTGGCGCGCTCGACGTGGTCGTACGGGCGCGGGACACCGGCTCGGTCGACCGCACGGTGCTCGCCGGCTACGCCGCCGACCTGTCGCGGCTGCCCGACGTGGCCCGGGTGGACAGCGCGCTTGGCACCTACATCCGGGGCCAGCGGACGCTGCCCCCCGATCCGACCAGCGCCCGGTTCACCGCGCCCGGCGCCGACATGCTGCAGGTCGTCCCCGCGGTGGACTACGCCTCCGGCCGCGCGCAGGCGCTCGCCCGGGCCGCCCGGGACGTCCCGCCGCCGGCGGCCACGACCGCGCTCGTCGGTGGCGCGCCCGCCGTCCTGGTGGACGGCAAGGACACCATCGCCGACCGGCTGCCGCTCGCCCTGGGCCTGATCGCGCTGGCGACCTGCGTGCTGCTGTTCCTGTTCACCGGCAGCGTCCTGCTGCCGATCAAAGCGATCGTGCTCAACGGGCTCACACTGTGCGCGGTGTTCGGCGCCTCGGTGTGGATCTTCAGTGACGGCCACCTGTCCGGCTTGCTCGACTTCACCCCGGGGCCGCTCGACACCTCCATGCCGGTGCTGCTGTTCTGCATCGCCTTCGGCCTGTCGATGGACTATGAGGTCTTCCTGCTCTCCCGGATCAAGGAGGCGCACGACGCCGGGGCCGACAACGCCGAGGCGGTCACCGCGGGCCTGGCCCGGGTGGGCCGGATCGTGAGCACCGCCGCCGCGCTGCTCGCGGTCACCTTCATCGCGTTCGGGACGTCGTCGGTGCGGTTCATACAGATGTTCGGGATCGGCACCGCGCTCGCCATCATCCTGGACGCCACCCTCATCCGGGGGGTGCTCGTCCCGGCGCTGATGCGCGTCGCGGGCGGCGCGAACTGGTGGGCGCCGCGCCCGCTGCGGTACCTGCATGACCGGATCGGGCTGCACGAGTACCAGCCGCCGGCCGTGCCGAGCGCCCCGGCCCAGCGCGACGCGGCGAGCGACGCCCCGGCGCCCGGCGTGGTCAGCGAGGCACGGCCGTCCGCGGGCTGAGCCCCCGGCGAGCGCGGCTGGCCGCGGGTCAGAAGCGCTCGAAGCCACGCCGCAGCTCCCAGTCGGTGACAGTCCGCTCGTAGCTGGCCAGCTCCACCTCGCCCGCGTGGGCCAGATGGGCGACCACCCGCTCGCCGAAGGCCGCCTCGGCGAGCGGGCTGGACCGCCACCGGTCGACGGCCTCGCGCAGCGTCGAGGGCAGCGGCGGCAGGTCCGGCATGGTGAAGGCATTGCCGACCCGGCCGGGTTCGAGCGTCAGATTCCGCTCGATCCCGTGGCGGCCGGCCGCGATCATGCCGGCGACGGCCAGGTAGGGGTTGGCGTCGCCGCCGGGCACCCGGTGCTCGATGCGCAGCCCGCCGCCGGCACCGACGACCCGCACCGCGCAGGTGCGGTTGTCCCGGCCCCAGCTGACGCCCGTCGGCGCGAACGCACCCGGCGCCAGCCGCTTGTAGGAGTTGACGTTCGGCGCGAACAGCAACGTGAAGTCCGCCATGCACGCCAGCTGCCCTGCGACGAACGACCGCATCATCGGCGACATCCCGTCCGTGCCGTGCGGGGCACCCCCAGGCGCGGTCGGCTGGACGGTGGACGGTGACCGGTCCGCCGCGCCGGCGCCGGCCCGTGCGGGGGACGCGGCGAAGACCGGCGTGCCGTCGTCCACCGCCCGCAGCGACAGGTGGACGTGGCACGAGTTGCCCTCGCCCGTGTCGTACTTGGCCATGAAGGTCAGCGCCTGGCCGGCGGCGGCGGCCAGCTTCTTCGCGGTCGTCTTGTACAGGGCATGGTTGTCGCAGGCGCGCAGCGCGTCGGCGTACCGGAAGACGATCTCGTACTGGCCCGGATGGACCTCCCCCCGGGCCGACTCGACCGCGATGCCCGCGCCGGCCATCGCCTGCCGGATGCGGCGGGTGAGCTCGTCGAGGTCCTCGGTGCCGAACAGCGCGTAGTCGATGTTGTAGCGGCTGGCCGGGGTCAGGCCCGACCACGAGCGCCGCGCCGCCCGCCGGTAGGACTCGCGGAAGACCAGGAACTCCAGCTCCGTGCCGGCGTGGGCGGACAGGCCGGCGTCGGCGAGCGCGTCGAGCTGGCGGCGCAGCACCGAGCGGGGGGCCACGTCCACCGGGGAACCGTCGGGCCAGAAGGCGTCCGCCATGACCACGGCCGAGGCGTGCCGCCAGGGGGCCCGGCGCAGGCTGGTCAGGTCCGGCCGCAGCCGCAGGTCGCCGAAGCCGTCGTACCAGGGGGTGCGTGGATACCCGCCGTTGTCCGGCCGCATGTCGACGTCGACCGCGTGCAGATAGGTGCAGGCGCCCAGTCCCTGGCCGAGCACCTCCCCGGACAGGTGCTCGGGGGACACACAGCTGCCGACCAGCCTGCCCTGCAGATCGACGGTGGCGACGATGACCTCGTCGACCGGGTCGGCGCCGGTCAGCAGCTCCCGCAGATCCGCCACGGCCGGCAGGGCGGGTGAGGCGGGCGCGCTGGGCACGGCGGGCACGGGCGGCCGCTCCGAGCGGGCGGGTGGGATCGATGCCGGCATCGACGTCACGTCTACTCCGTTCGTTTCACGGTGCCGCCGGTTCGGGCGGTGTCCCGCCCGCCGGGACGATCGCCACCGGGTTCACGACCGTCCCGTCCATCAGGTCGAACCCGCCGTCGCGATCCGCCCGGTCGTGGAACCCGGCGCCCGCGAACTGCTCGCGGTTCAGGCAGACCCGCTCGAAGGCCGGACGGAGCAGGGCGACGTCCTCGAAGCGGTCACGCAGCTGCGGGAAGCGCCCGTGGTACTCGTCGACCTCGTGCCGGACGAGTCGCCAGAACTCCTCCTCCTCGACCCGGAGATGATCCGCCACCAGCACCGAGAAGTAGCGGAAGTGGCCCGCGAACACGGCGGACAGCACCGAGTGCGCCAGCACCCGGCCCGGCCAGCGACGGCAGTACCGCTCGACCGGCGCGGACAGACCCGACGGTTGTGCAGGGACGCCCTCGACCAGTTCGATGTCGGCGCCGAAGTCCTTGATCGCGATTCGGCAGGGCAGGCCGTCCGCGTCGAACACGCACAGGACGTTCTCGCCGTGCGGGGTGAACGCGACGCCGTAGCGACAGAGGTAGTGCAGCAGCGGTGGCAGCAGCGAGGTGAGCAGCGCCGAGATCCACGCCCGTGCGGGCCGGCCCGACCGGGCCACCAGCTCGGTGACCAGCGCCCGTCCGTCCGAGCCGACCATGAGCAGCGACGCGAGGCTGCGGACCCGCTCGCCCGGGGCCAGCAGCCCCTCCACCGGATCGCGCCAGAGCACCCCGAGCAGCTCGTGCAGCCGGTAGGGCGCCCCGGGCAGGGTGCCGTAGACCGGATGGGTCACCGCCGCGCCGGCCACCTCGGGCAGCGGCAGCACCGCGGTGACGTCCCGCAGGAACGGGTCGGACTCCCGCAGGTCGAGCAGCCAGCGGGACACGGCCGGGCCGGCCGCGGCGTCCGCCGCCGACATCCCGCGCCACACCAGAGTGTTGCGGATCATCAGCGCCAGCTTGACGTTGCGGCGCTCCGGGTGGTCCACGTTGGCGAGGGTGCGCACCGCCTGCAGGGGGAGGTAGCGGTCCGGCGCCTCGCCCAGCGGGACCAGCCCGCCGGCGGCGAGCTCGGCGGCGAACATCGGCACGATCACGTTCTCCCACTGCCACGGATGCACGGGCAGCCACACGTAGTCCGCGGCCAGCCCCGCGAGGGTGGTGTCCGCCAGCGCGCGGGCCAGGGCGTCGGTGAACCGGGCGCGGGTCGGCTCGTCGAGCTCCTCGCGCAGCAACGCCGCCTGGTCCGATCGGGCGGTGCCGTCGGCGTGCGTCGGCCCGGGACCGGCCACCGGCGGGCGGGGAGCACCGTCGCCGCTTCGCCGCGGGTCACCGGGGTCCGGATCGGACTCGCCGGTTCCGATCGCGTGGAAGATCCCGAGGCGCGGATGTGCGGCCACCCAGCGCAGCCGGAACGGCGCGCGAGCCTCGGGGGTATATCGGTCGACCGCGGCGCCGAGGCCGAGCCGACCCTTGTTCGCGACGAGGCAGGGGTGGCCCGACTGATGGCCCTCCAGCGCGGCGAAGGGCAGGTCGGCGAGCTCCGCGGCCGACCGTGCGGTGGCCAGCAGGCGCTCGTCGGCCGTCTGGGTCGCGACGAGGTCGCGCACCACGTCGGCGAGGACGTCGTCGCTCCAGCCGAGCAGCTCCCGGACGTCGAGCAGGAAGCGGACCGGGTCGTCCGCGCTCTCCGTGTCCTCCGCCGCGACCGTGTCCTCCGCCGCGACCGTGTCCGCCGCGTCGACGTCCGCCCCGTCGACCGTCGGGGTGGCGTGATGCGGGTCAACGGTGCCGTGCGTCCCGGCGGCGTCAACCGCCCCGGCCGCGCGGGTGCCGGCGGCCGTGCGGCGCAGGCTGGCCGGGTCGATCCACCAGGAGCCGAAGGTGCCCCGCCGGGCGCGGAACCGATAGACGGCCGTGGCGGCCGAGACCCGGTAGCCGCGGCTGGGGCCCCGCCCGATCGGGGGAGGATCCTGGGAGATCGCGGCATGGTCCTCCGGCTCGTCCGGTTCGGGCGAGAGCAGCTCCTCATAGGCCAGCTCGGCGAGCAGGCGGGTCAGCAGCGCGCGGCCGGCCCGCTGCCAGCCGGCCGCCCCCGGCCGGGTCCGGCCCTCCGTGGCGTGGGTCAACGGTTGGCCTCGTGCAGGACGGCGTCATGCCCGGCGGCGCCGGCCTGGCCCGATCGGGGGCCGCCCGGATCGGGGTGGGCCTGGTCCGGTTCGGTGGGGGCGCCGAACGTCGTGAACGCGGACGGCGGCGGGAGCCGGTGGGCGCGCCCACCGGTCAGGTCGTCGAGGATCACCGCGGCGCGCCAGGCGCCCAGCCCGAGGTCCGGCGCGCCGACCCCGTGGGTGTGCAGCTCGGCGTTCTGCACGTAGACGCGGCCGGTCAGCTCCGGGTCCGTCGCCACCCGGTAGCGGCGGTCGATGCGCAAGCGGCCCTGGCCGTCGAGGTCGAACCGGTCGGCCACCGGGTCGAGCGGTGCCGGCCGGCGGGGGGCGTACCCGGTCGCCAGCACCATCGCGTCCGCGGTCAGGGTGAAGTGGCGGTCCTGGTCGCGGTGGTGGCAGGTCAGTGTGATCGGCCCGTCCGGCGCGGCCTGGGCGGCGGCGCGTACCTCGACGCCGGGCAGCAGGGTGGCGGCGGCGTCGGCGCCGTCGATCGTCCGCTCGTAGAGCACGTCGTAGATCTGCCCGATCGTGTCCACGTCGATGGCCCGGTGCAGCTGCCACTGGGCGGGCACGAGGGCGTCCCGGCGCCGCGGTGGCAGGCCGTGGAAGTAGCGGACGTGGTCGGGGGTGAACTGCTCGAGGCCCAGCTTGGAGTACTCCATCGGGGCGAACGCGGGCGTGCGGCTGATCCAGGTGAGGTGCTGGCGCTCGGGCCGCTGGGCGCGGAGCAGGTCGGCGAACACCTCGGCGCCCGACTGGCCCGAACCGACCACGGCGACCCGCCCGAGCGGGGCCAGGTCCGCGCGTCGTTCCAGATACCGCGCCGCGTGGAACGCCCGGAGCGGGCTGACCGCGGCGAAGGCGGCGGGCACGCTCGGCTCGGTGCCGATCCCGAGGACCACATGCCGCGCCGACACCACCCGCGTCGACCAGGCGGCCCCGCGCCCCGTCTCGTCGCGCCCCATCTCGTCGCGGGCCGTCTCGTCGGGTGAGGCCCCGGCCGGGGGTGCGCAGCGGCTCAGCGCGATGCGGAACAGCCCCGCCTGCGCGTCCCAGCGGACCGCGTCCACCCGCACCCCGAAATGGGTGCTGGCGAGACTGTCGGCGACCCATCGGCAGTAGGCGTCGTACTCGCGGCGGGGGATGTGGAACCGCTCGTAGAAGTAGAAGCGGAACAGGCGGTCGTGGGCCCGCAGGTAGGCCAGGAACGACCACGGGCTGGTCGGGTCGATGAGGGTGACCAGATCGGCCAGGAACGGCACCTGCAGGGTGGCGCCGTCCAGCAGCAGCCCCGGATGCCAGCTGAACACCGGCGCCTGGTCGAAGAACGCGGCGCGCAGGCCCGGCACCCCGTCGGCGAGCGCGGCGAGCGACAGGTTGAACGGACCCAGCCCGATGCCCACGAGGTCGTGGACCGGGTCGTCCCGGTCGTCCCGGTCGCCGCGCGACGCCGGCACGACCACCGCGCCCGGCGGCGGGTCATCGGACGGGAAGGGGATGCGCGACGTCACGGTGCGGCCTCCAGCAGGGGGTTGGTGATCCGTACGTAGACCGACTGGGTGGCCACCGGCCCCGTCAGCTCGTCCCGGCCGTCGACGCAGGTGCGCAGGTTGGCCTTGCAGGGCAGCGTCGCGGCGGTGAGCAGGGTGTGCGCCAGCCGGAGCCGGCCGGCGGGTACGCGGTCCGGCTCCTGGTCCGGACGGGCGGGGTCGGCGAGCCGGGTGAGCAGCGCCCGTACCCGTCCGAGCAGACGGTGCTCGTCGGCGACACCGGCGGCCCCCAGCGCCCCGACGACGGCGAGGACGTTGTTGATGATCAGGTAGTAGGCGACCCGCTCGGCCACCAGGTCGTCGTCGAAGACGAGATCGAGGCCGTCGGCACAGCCGGGGATCAGGTGCTGCGCGCTGGCGGCCGCCGACGCCGTCACGTAGTAGCCCTGGCTGTCGCGGTACCAGCCGGCGACGGGCCAGCCGTCGGCGTCCACCGTCAGCAGGGTGTTCTGCAGGTGTGCCTCGACCCCCACCCCACAGCGCAGGTAGAGGTCGAGCACCGGGGCGACCAGGACGGCCAGGTACCGCTCGAACCAGCTCACCGCGAGGTCCTCCACCGGCTCGTTGCCGCGCTCGGCCCGGCGGAGCAGGAGCACCGGCAGCATCGCCGCGCGGGCCCGGCCCCGGCTGTCCGCCGCGAGGTCCGGCCGGGCGGCGACGAGCGCCGACAGGCACACCGCCCGGTCGGTGGCGCCGAACGGGTTGACGCGGACGGCGGTCTCCAGCCCGATCGCGGCCCGCGCCGCCGGCCGGTCCGGATGGGTCACCGCCACCCACGCGGGCTCCCCGATCAGGTGGAACGCCGGGTGACGGGCGGCGAGCGGGTCGCCGAGGCCGGCGTCGAACAGGCGGCTGACCATCTCCGCCAGGCGCAGCTCCCCGAGCTGGAGGACCCGCCGCGAGTTCGTGATGCGCAGCCCGAGGGAGAGCTTGAGCATGACCGGGCTGTCCGGCCGCCAGACCGTCCGCAGGGACGTCGTGGGGTACCAGCGCGGCCCGGACACGCCGAGGTCGACCAGACGCCCGTCGGCGAGCAGCTCGGCGGCCGCTCCCTCGCCGCGTCCCGTCAGCTCCGCCGCCTGCCACGGGTGTGCGGGCAGTATCAGGTAGCCGGGCGGGACGTCGACGCCACCGGACAGGTCCGCGAGCAGCTCGGCGAGCCCGGCCTGGCGGTGTCCCCCCTCCCACTCGGGCATGGAGCCGACAGCGGGGCGGCGCGCGGTCGCGGCGGTGTCGCCGGACCGCCGGACAGCCGTGCCCAGTCGCGGTGCCGTCCCGGAGGTGGCGACGGCGTCGGGATGGGCGGCGAACCAGTGCAACGCGAAGGACCCGGCCCGTTCGGGGGAGTACACCGCCATCGCCCGATCCGACGCGCCCTGCCGGCTCTGCGCCGCCGGGTGGAACGGATGGCCGCTGACCGACGCCTGCTCGGCGGCCAGGAACGGCGGTGGCCGCTGGCCCGTTCGGGTCCCCGCCGCCCGGCGGGCCTCGAGGTGGCCGGCGATGCGCCGAGCAGAGTCGATCATCCGGCCGAGCGCCTCGGTGCCGGCGGCGGCCGGCAGGCCCCGTGCCGCGGTGACCTCCCGCACGAGCAGGGCCGCGAGCAGGCCCGCGTCGAGCGTCGACGGCTCGCCGCCGGGGGACACCAGCTCGACCGGGCCGAACCGGTGCCACCCGCAGACCGACCGGTGGCTGATGGCGGCGCGGACCGACAGGCCCGAGGCAGGCAGCTCGAAGCGGGCCGTCCGAGCGCCCGGGGGAAGGTCGATTCCGGCCTCGCGCAGCCAGCAGCGCAGCAGGGTCTCCAGAGCGACGTCGTCGGCGACGTCCGTGGCGGCGGGCGGCTCGCCGCCGGTCATCGGCTGGCCCGACCGGCGGGGGCGTCCCCCGCGCTCAGCCGGTCGCCGGTCGCGAGGACGAGTCCGATCAGCGCGTCGACATCGGCGGGGGTGGCCTCCGGATTGAGCAGGGTCAGCTTCAGGTGGATCGCCCGGTCGGGCCCCACCCGCGTCCGGCCCACCACCGCCCGGCCGTCGACGAGCAGCGCGCGCCGGATGCCGGCGTTGAGTGTGTCCAGTGCCGCCGGGCTCGCGCTCTCGCGGTGGCGCTCGCTCTCGCGGCCGCCGCCTGGCCCGGTCGGAGCGGGCGGACGGTAGCGGAAGACGACCGTGGTCAGGGTGACCGGGTGCGCGAGCTCGAGCCGGGGTTCGGCGCGGATGGTCCGCTCGGCGTGCCGGGCGAGCTCGTGGCAGGCGTCGACGCGGGCGCCGAGTCCGTCGCGGCCGAGCGCCCGCAGCGTCACCGCGATCGGGAAGGAGTCGGCCCGCCGAGTGGTGCGCAGCGAGCGGTCCAGCAGGCTGGTGAAGCCGGCCGCCTCGTCGTCGTCGGAGCGCAGGTACTCCGCGTCCGGGGCCCGCAGGCTCGGCCAGCCGTCCGGGCGGGGGGTGAGGAAGACGCCGGCCGGAATCGGCTGCCAGCCCAGCTTGTGCAGGTCGAGCGCCACCGAGTCCGCCTGGGCGATGCCCGCGAGCAGGCCGTCCAGCCGCTTGGAGAACAGCACGCCACCGCCGTAGGCGGCGTCCACGTGCAGCCAGCCGAAGGCCGCCGGATGACCGGCCGGGCCCGCGCCGTTCGGGAGATGCGCGCGCGCCTGCCCGCACAGCCGGAGACGATGTTCCTCGACGGCCGCGGCGATCTCCGGCAGCGGGTCGACGGCGCCGGCGTCGGTCGTACCCGCCGTGGCGACGACGACGGCGGGCCCCGCGTGCTCGGCCAGCGCCCGGCGTAGCAGGTCGACCCGCATCCGGTCCCGCTCGTCGGTGGGCACGGCCAGCACCGGCGGGTCGTCCAGGCCGAGCACGGCGGCGGCGCGGTCGACCGACAGGTGCGCGGCGGCCGAGCGGAACACCCGGATCGTCGGCCTCCGCGCGGCGTCCCGGGCGAGCAGCAGGCCCATGAGGTTGGACTCGGTCCCGCCGGTGGTGATCGTGCCGGCGGCGAGCGCGGGATCGAAGCCGACGAGGCGCGCGAGCGCGGCGATTACCTCAGTCTCGATGGTGGTCGCCGCCGGCGCCTGGTCCCACGAGTCCAGCGACGGGTTCAGCGCGCTGACCGCGAGGTCGGCGGCGACCGCCACGGCGAGCGGGGGGCAGTGCAGATGGGCGGCGCACCGGGGGTCCGCCGGATCGGCCGAGCCGGCGGCGAGCGCACCCGTCAACCGGGCCAGGGCCACCGCGGGCCCGTCGCCGATAGCGGGGATCACCATGGCCCGGTCGAGGGAGGCGCCCAGCGCGTCCCGGACGTCCGCGCGCACCCGCCCGGGGCCGCCGGCGGGCAGAGGGCCGCCCCGGCGGCGGCGACCGTCCGCCAGCGCGGCCAGGACCACGTCGACGAGCTCGGTGAGATCCGGGTCGGAGCCGGGCGGTCCGGTCACCGGATCCCGCGTCCGGACTCGTCGACATGGAGGTCGGGGTGGGACCGGACGGCCGCGCCGATCGCGTCGGCGAGGATCGACAGCGCCCGCTCGACCTGGTCCGGGGTGATGGTCAGCGGCGGTAGGAGCCGCACGACCGCGCTGTGCCGCCCGCCGAGCTCGACGATCAGGCCGCGGCGCAGGCACTCCGAGCGTACGGCCGCGGCGAGCCGCGGGTCGGCGGGACGCGCGCCGACGGTGTCCGCCGGCCCGGACGGATCCACGATCTCCGCGCCGAGCATCAGGCCACGGCCGCGGACGTCGCCCACCTGCGAGTACTCCCGCGCGATGTCCACCAGGCCCGCGAGCAGACGCGCGCCGAGCCGGCCGGCCTGCTCGTCGAGCCGGTCGGCGCGCACCCGGCGCAGCGTCGCCGTGCCCGCCACCATCGCGAGCTGGTTGCCGCGGAAGGTGCCGGTGTGCGCGCCCGGCGCCCAGCCGTCCAGCTCGGCCCGGTAGGCGATGACCGCCATCGGCAGCCCGCCGCCGATCGCCTTGGACATCACGAGGATGTCGGGCGCGATGCCGCTGTGCTGGGTGGCCCAGAGGCGCCCGGTGCGGCCGACCCCGGTCTGCACCTCGTCCAGGATGAGCGGGATGCCCCGCCGCCGGGTGATCTCGCGGATGGCGCGCAGCCAGTGGTCGGGCGCCGGCACCACCCCGCCCTCGCCCTGGACGGCCTCGACGATGAGCCCGGCCGGGCTGGTCACGCCGCCGAGTGGATCATCCAGCAGCCGCTCGATGTAGCGCAGGGAGAGCTCGACGCCGTCCGGCCCGGCCGTGCGGGTGGGGCCGGAACCCACCCCGAACGGGCACCGGTACGGGTGGGGGAACGGCAGCCGTACCACCGAGCCACCCGGCGGCAGCGGGCTCTTGACGGCGACGTTGCCGGTCACCGCCAGCGCACCCGCCGTCATGCCGTGGTAGCCACCGGTGAACGCGAGGATGGTGTGGTTGCCGGTCGCCGTCTGGGCGAGCTTGATCGCCGCCTCCACCGCGTCGGCGCCGCTCGGGCCGCAGAAGTGCAGCTTGACGTCGTCGCCGAGCCCCGACGGCAGGCAGCCGCGCAGTTCCTCGGTGAACGCGTCCTTCTCCGGGGTCGCGAGGTCGAGAGTGTGCAGTGGCGCGCCGCTCGCGAGGGTGTCCGTGATGGCCCGGACGACGTCGGGATGGTTGTGCCCCAACGCGAGCGTGCCGGCGCCGGACAGGCAGTCCAGGTAGGTGCGGCCGTCCGCGCCGTGGATCACGGAGCCCTGCGCGCGGACCGGCACGATCGGGAGGGTGCGCGCGTAGGTACGGGCGGCGGACTCCCGCGCCTGCTGCCGCTCGAGGATGCCGACCGGGTCCACGGCGGGGGCGATCCGGCCGACGTTCGCGCCGTTTCGGGTGGAAATCGTCATATCGGGCGACTTCCTTTCGACGCGGGTCAGGTGGAGGGGAGCCTAACCTAAGAAGCGGGATGATCGTCGCTACCAGCGAAGTCGGGGTAGCGCGGAGCACCGGCGGGGGATGCCTCTCATAGTCCGCCCCGACGCCCCGCGTCGTCGCGAAATCGCAGCTCCTGGGACGAGCTCGGCGCCTCGCCGGCTCTCCCGCCCGGGAGTGCGCAAGGTGAGGAGGCCGCCAGATGGATCTGCCACCGTCCGCGGGGGGACTGCGCGCGTTGCGGGCGGAGCGGCTGCCGGCCGAGGTGCTGGCGGCGGTGCGCGCCCGCGACGGCGAGGACGAGGACGAGGACGAGGAGACGAGCGTCTACCTCTATGATCCGGCCGTCGCGGCGCGCAACGCCGCCGCCCTGCGTTCCTGCCTGCCGGGGTGGGCCGAGGTCTACTACGCGGTGAAGGCGAACGGTTACCCTTCGGTGCTCGACGCGCTGCTGCGCGGTCCGGACAGCCCCGCGGCGGCGGACGGTCCGAGCGACGCCGCTGCGGCTGCCGGGGCGGACAGCGCTGCCGGGGCGGACAGCGCTGTCGCGGCGGGCGGCGCTGCCAGGGCGGGCGGGCCCGGTGGGGTGGAGGGGTTCGAGGTCTCGTCCGAGCGGGAGGTGCGGGCGGCGTTGGCCGCCTTTCGCCGGGTGGACCCCGCCCGCTCGCCCCGGCTGGTGGCGTCCGGGCCGGCGAAGTCCGCGGCGCTGCTGGCCGCGCTGGTCGAGGCCGAGGCGGTGGTCAACGTGGAGAGCGTGGGCGAGCTGCGGCGACTGGCGGCGGTGGCGGCCCGGCTGGGCCGGCCGGCCACCGTCACGGTGCGGGTGAACCCGGCCCGGGTGCGGCTTGCCGGTGCCCTCCAGATGGGTGGGCGACCCAGCGCGTTCGGCGTGCCCGAGCCGGAGGTGCCGGCGGTCCTCGCGGTGGCCGCGGCCCTGCCCCAGCTGCGGGTGGTGGGATTCCATGTGCACGCCGTGTCCGGCAACCTCGACGCGGACGCCCATCTGGACTATGTGCGATGGTGCCTCGACTTCGCCGGGCGGGCCGCCGCGGCCGCCGGGATCGACCTGCGCGTGATCGACGTGGGCGGTGGCTTCGGAGTGCCGTTCGAGCCGGACCGGCGCGGCGAGCGCCCCTTCGACCTGGAACGCTTCGGTGCCGGCCTGGCCCGGCTCCCGGTGCCCGCCGGGGCCCGCGTGCTCTTCGAACCCGGACGGCTGCTCGTCGCCGACTGCGGCTGGTACGCCGCCGAGGTGGTCGACGTCAAGCACTCGTACGGGACGGACTTCCTCGTCCTGCGCGGCGGCATCCACCACTTCGCCCTGCCGACCTCCTGGGAGATCGTGCACAACTTCGCGGTCGTCCCTTGCCCGGCGCCCGCGGGCCAGCACCGGCCTGAGGGCGCGGTGGCGCGCGATGACCGCCCGGTCACGGTCGTCGGGGAGCTGTGCACCCCGGAGGACACCCTCGCCCGCGACATTTTGGTAGGCCCGGTGCGTCCTGGGGACGTCGTCGTCTTTCCCATGGCCGGGGCGTACGGCTATGAGTTCGCCCTCGCCGAGTTCCTCGGCCATCCGCGGCCCCACCGCCTCGCCGTGCGGACGGTGCCGACGGCGCGCGGCGGCCTCACAACAGCCGGGTCGTGATCGTGTTGGACGTGCCCCGCATGCCCGCTCGGCGCCCGGCCGGCGACCCCACGCCGGGCAGGCGGTCACGCGCGGGAGCGGACGACAGCAGGGCGGCCCGCGGCGGCGCGGACTCCCCATCCGGCGACGAGTCCGCCGGGGAGCCCGCTGATCGGGCGGACCCGGGCCTCGCCGATCCGTGACCGGCGGCGCCGTGACCGGCGGAACCGCGGCCATTGGGACCCCGGCCGGAGGGTCCGTGACCGGTGGGACCGCGGCCGGGGGATCCTCGACTCGCCCCGGGCTGGGCGTCACCGGCATCGGGTGACGCGGCCGGGTCCGGCACGATCTCGGCGCCCCTGCCACGGGGATCCGGACCACCGTGCGGATCCGTCGGACGTGGCACCACCGCGCCGTCCGCGTCAAGTGCGGGGCCCGGGGGGACGACCGGCACCGGCAGGTCGAACCACAGGTACTTGCCGCCCTCGGCGGCCACCGTCCCCCAGCTGCCGGCCAGCGCGTCGAGGACGAGCAGGCCACGGCCGCCCTCGGCGTCGGGAGCGGCGGTGCGCCGCTGCGGCAGCGCGGTCGAGGTGTCGGACACCGAGGCGTGGATCAGCCCGGGCCGCATCTCGATGAACAGCCACAGCGGTGGTTCGCCGTACTTCACCGCGTTCGTCACCAGCTCGCTGACGAGCAGCTCCGCCGTGCCGCGGACATCCTCGGGAAGCCGAGCGAGCCGTATGCCCTCCCGCAGCACCCGGCGGGCCTGCGGGACGGCGGAGGGAAGATAGGGAAGCTCGGCGAGGATGTGGGTCGCGGGTGGGCAACTTGACGTTGCCTGCCGCACCACGTCCATCGGTACCGAAGACGCGCTCATCGACCACCAAGCCTGAACAACGAGGACATCGAGTTTCGGTGTACCCGCTGGGGGCGGATTGAAGCGTCGGTATCCGGATCGCGACGCTTGTGTCGATGCCAGCCGGGCATTCGATCTTGCCGGGCGCGGCCGACCTGCGGTTTCGCGCGTCGAGCAGGACGAGCCGGCGGCGGGGACGTGACGATCGTCGCGATCCGCCGGACTCGGCCGGACTCGGCCGGACTCGGCCGGTCGTGCTCGCGGGGGCGGAGACCGCCTGGCAGCGGTGGACGCGGTGGGTGGGGGCGCGGTGGTGACGCTCGCGGAGCGGGTCGCTCGCCGGGTGGCTCAGTCAGGCACCCTGGCGACCAGGATGGCCACGTCGTCGCGCAGGTTGCCGCCGGCGAAGCGCTCCGCCGCGGTGAGCACCCGGTCGGCGATGCCCTGCGCGGTCAGCCCGGCGCAGTCGCCGACGGCGGCCAGCAGGCGGTCCTCGCCGAGCAGGTCCCGCCCGTCGCGGGCCTCGATCACGCCGTCGGTGTAGAGCACCAGGGACTCACCGGGACGCAGCGTGATCTCCACGCCGGGGAAGGAGACCTCGTCGTCGTCGAGGACGCCGAGCAGGGTTCCGGGGCGCCCGACCAGCGAAGCCCGTCCGTCGGCGTGCAGCACCACCGGCTGCGGGTGCCCGGCGAGGAACAGGCGCAGCCCGATCCCGGACTCCCCTGGGCCGGTGACGGACGCCGCCGCAAGGGTGCAGAAGCGGCCCTGACCGTGCGGATGGGAGGCGGCGGCCTCGCGCAGCGTCCGGTTGAGCTCCAGCAGCACCTCGCCGAGATCGGTGCCGCGGCCGGTGAGCAGCCGCAGCACCGCGCGGGCGACGCCGGTCACGGTCGCCGCCTCCGCGCCCTTGCCGCAGACGTCGCCGATCGCGATCGTCCAGCCGAGCGGGCCCCACAGCAGGTCGAAGAAGTCGCCGCCGACGTCCAGCCCCGCCGACTGCGCGGCGCCGTATGCGGAGCCGAGGTCCAGGCCCTCGATGCGCGGCAGGTCCGGCGGGCGCAGCCCGGCCTGCAGAGTGCCGGCGAGCTCGACCTGGCGGCTGTAGAGGCGGGCGTTGTCGATGGCGAACGACGCCCGCCGGGCGAGGTCGGCGAGCAGGTCGATCTCGTCGGCGGCGAAGGCGTTGCCGTCCGGGCGCCCGAGGGCGAGCACGCCGAGCAGGCGGCGGCGCGCCTTGAGCACCATCACCAGCGCAGGGCCGCCGAGCGCGGTCAGCGAGCGAACCCGGTCCCCGCTCGCGCCCCGCACGGCCGCCATCAGCGCCCCGGACGGGTCCGCGGCGGCGACCTCGAGCGCCCCGGCCATGTTCTCCTCGGCGTGCGTGGCCGACCACAGCGCCGGATCGGCGTTCTCCCGGTGCAGGTAGACGGCGCACCACTGGGCCAGGCGCGGTACCGGCAGGCGGGCGAGCAGCGCCAGCGAGTGGCCGAGCTCCAGGCTGCCGGCGAGCAGGTCGGACGCCTCGGCGAGGAAGGACAGCATGCCGATGCGGCGTTCCTCGGCCCGGCGCATGTCCCCGCCGCCGAGCGCGAGCGCCATCCAGCGGGTGGCCAGCCGGACCCGTTCGACGTCGGGCGGGGCGAGGCCGACACCGGGCACCGGCCACAGCAGCAGCTCGCCGAGGCTCTCCTGGGTGGGATCGAGCGGGAAGGCCATCGCGTCGGCGTCCTCGCCGACGACGCCCAGCGTGGCCACGGACTCGATCCGCCCGCCGTCGCGACCCGGGCGGCGTACGAGCGCGGCGGTGACGGCGAGCGCGTCGACGAGCTGGGCCAGCAGCTCGCCGACCTCGCCCTCGGCCGTCAGCGCCCGGGCGCTGTCGCGCGCGATCAGCCGCGGCGGCCGCGCCTGGACGGGCACGCGGGCGACCTCATGGCCTTGGGCGACACGGTCGCCATCGCCCCGGGCGGCCCGGTCGCCGGAGACGGCGCTGTCGTCCGAGCCGGTCTCGTCCCAGGCGAGGTCGGCACCCTCGCCGGTGATCTCCGGGGAGCCGAGGCGGAACCACACGGTCTTGCCGCCGCGATGATGCTCGGTGCCCCAGCTGGTCGCCAGCGCGTCCACGAGGGCGAGGCCGCGGCCGTCCTCGCGCAGCCCGTCCGTGCCGAAGTCGGCCTCCTCGGTGAACGCCGACGCCGGCCGGGGGACGTCGACCTTCACCCGCGCCATCCCGATCCGGACCGGATGACGGTCGGCCACACCCACCCGCACCCCGTGGCCCTCTCTGCGCACGTCGACGGTGGCATGGGTGCCCGCGTGCACCACGACGTTGGTGACAAGCTCGGTGACCAGCAGGAGCGCGGAGTCGAGCAGGTCGTCGTCGAGCCGGCCGCGTAGCGCCTCCAGCACGAACCGTCGGGCTGAACGGGGGGAGTCGGGGGTGGGCGGCAGCGTGATGGCGTGCGCCCGGATCCCCGGACCCCCTCCTGCGCCAGTCATGTCGCTCAGTCTCTCCTGCGTTGTCCATCGTGAGGCGGATACTGGCGGCTGGTGTCACCTGTCCACCGACGCCCGCCACGCCGGTGCCCCGAGGCGACCGCCCCTGGCCCGGGCAGTTCCACCCGGCCCGTCGTCCGAGACGATCGTGCCGACCGAGCTCAGCTAGGAGACCGATGAGTGCCACTGACGACCAGCAGTCCCCGGCCCGCCGCGATCCCGCTCCGCCCGGCCGTGACGCTACCGCGACCATCGTCTCTCATGCACCGGGCGAGGCAGATACCCCCCGTGGCTCGGACCTCGCGCGCGCGACGCTGACGTCGTCCGCCTCGTCGCCGACGTCGTCGGACGAGCTGATCGCCGATCTACTGTACGGGCTGACCAAGCTGTGCGAAGGCGACTTCTCGACCCGGATGTCGAGCCGGATCTCCGCCCGCGACGGGGTCGCCGGCGAGGTGGTGCGCCGCTTCGACGAGCTGGCCGCCTCCCAGGAGCGCCATGCCCGCGAGCTCGCCAGGGTGAGCAAGGTCATTCGCCGGGACGGGCGGCTGACCCTGCGGATGGAGGAGATGGGCACCCCGGGCGGCTGGTCGGACATGACCCAGGCGGTCAACTCGCTCATCGACGACCTGGCCCGCCCGACGCACGAGGTCGCCCGGGTCATCGCGGCGGTCGCTGAGGGTGACCTGTCGCAGCACATGGCGCTGGAGATCGCCGGCCAGCCGGTGCGCGGGGAGTTCCTGCGCATCGGCACGACCGTGAACACGATGGTCGACCAGCTCTCGTCGTTCGCCGACGAGGTGACCCGGGTGGCCCGCGAGGTGGGCACCGAGGGCAACCTGGGCGGGCAGGCCAAGGTCAAGGGCGTCTCCGGGGTCTGGCGGGACCTCACCGAGTCCGTGAACTCGATGGCGGGCAACCTGACCAGCCAGGTCCGTAACATCGCCCAGGTCACCACCGCGGTGGCGCAGGGCGACCTGAGCCAGAAGATCACCGTCGACGCGCGCGGTGAGATCCACGAGCTGAAGTCGACCGTGAACACGATGGTGGACCAGCTCTCCGCGTTCGCCGACGAGGTCACCCGAATGGCGAAGGAGGTCGGCACCGAGGGCAAGCTCGGCGGTCAGGCGCAGGTCAAGGGGGTGTCCGGGGTCTGGCGGGACCTGACGGACTCCGTCAACGTCATGGCCGGGAATCTGACCACCCAGGTGCGCAGCATCGCCGAGGTGGCGGCGGCGGTGGCTCGCGGCGACCTGACCAGGCAGATCACCGTCGACGCCCGCGGCGAGGTGGCGGGCCTCGCGCACACCCTGAACACGATGGTCGACCAGCTCTCGTCGTTCGCGGACGAGGTCACCCGGGTGGCCTGGGAGGTCGGCACCGAGGGCAACCTCGGCGGCCAGGCGCATGTGCGCGGGGTCTCGGGTGTGTGGCGGGACCTGACCGAGTCGGTGAACTCGATGGCGGGCAACCTGACCAGCCAGGTCCGCAACATCGCCCTGGTGGCCACCGCGGTCGCCCGGGGTGACCTCTCGCAGAAGATCACGGTGACCGCCCAGGGCGAGATCCTGGAGCTCAAGGACACCCTGAACACGATGGTCGACCAGCTCTCGTCGTTCGCCGACGAGGTCACCCGCGTGGCTCGCGAGGTCGGCACCGAGGGGGCGCTCGGCGGCCAGGCGCATGTGCGCGGGGTCTCGGGTGTGTGGCGGGACCTGACCGAGTCGGTGAACTCGATGGCGGGCAACCTGACCAGCCAGGTCCGCAACATCGCCCTGGTGACGACGGCGGTGGCCCGCGGCGACCTGTCGCAGAAGATCACCGTTCCGGCGCAGGGAGAGATCGCCGAGCTGAAGGACACCGTCAACACGATGGTGGACCAGCTCTCCTCGTTCGCCGCCGAGATCACCCGGGTCGGCTGGGAGGTGGGCGTCGAGGGCAAGCTCGGCGGTCAGGCGACGGTCGCCGGGGTGGCCGGCACCTGGAAGGACCTCACCGACAACGTCAACCAGCTCGCCTCCACGCTGACCATCCAGCTGCGCGCGATCGGCGACGTGTCCACCGCCGTCACCCGCGGTGACCTGACCCGGTCGATCACGGTCGAGGCCGAGGGTGAGGTCGCCGAGCTCAAGGACAACATCAACCAGATGATCGCCCGGCTGCGGGAGACCACCGAGGTCAACGCGCAGCAGGACTGGCTCAAGTCGAACCTGGCCCGCATCGGCAGCAAGATGCAGGGCCAGCGTGACCTGTACGCGGTCTGCCAGATGATCATCAGCGAGATGACACCGGCGGTGAACGCCCAGCAGGGCACGGTCTACCTGCTCGACTTCATCGAGGGCGACAAGCTGCGCTACGTCGCCGGCTACGGCTCGGTGCCGCGGCGGCGCTCGGACGGCACGTTCCTGTTCGGCGAGGGCCTGATCGGGCAGGCGGCGCTGGAGCGCAACCGGATCCGGGTCGAGCACGTGCCCGCCGGCTACCTCAACATCCGCAGCGGCCTCGGTGAGGCACCGCCGTGCGATCTCGTCGTCGTGCCGGTCGTGTTCGAGAACCAGGTCCTCGGTGTGATCGAGCTGGCGTCGTTCACGCCGTTCTCGGAGCTGCACCTGATCCTCGTCGACCAGCTCGTCGACACCATCGGCGTCGTGCTCAACACGATCATGGCGAACGCCCGCACCGAGGAGCTGCTCGCCCAGTCCCAGCGGCTCACCCAGGAGCTGCGCTCGCAGTCGGTGGAGCTGCAGCGCACGAACAACGAGCTGGAGGAGAAGGCGCAGCTGCTGGAGGACAAGAACCGCGAGATCGAGCTGGCCCGGATCGGCCTGGAGGAGAAGGCCGAGCAGCTCGCGCTGTCCTCGCAGTACAAGACGGAGTTCCTGGCGAACATGAGCCACGAGCTGCGTACGCCGCTGAACAGCCTGCTCATCCTGGCGAAGCTGCTCGCCGACAACCCGGACCGCAACCTGTCCCAGAAGCAGATCGACTTCGCCGAGACGATCCACTCCGCCGGCACCGAGCTGCTCGGGCTGATCAACGACATCCTGGATCTGTCCAAGGTCGAGGCCGGCAAGATGGACGTGGACGCGACCGCCGTGCGCACCGGCGCGCTCTGTGACGCCGTCGCCACCGTCTTCGGCCCGATCGCGAACGAGAAGAGTCTGGCGTTCGAGGTCAGCCTCGCCCCCGATGTCCCGGCAGAGTTCGTCACTGACGAGCAGCGGTTGCAGCAGGTGCTCAAGAACCTGCTGTCGAACGCGGTGAAGTTCACCGACAGCGGCTCGGTCCGCCTCGACGTCACTCTCGCTCGGCCGGACCTGCCGCACCTGGCCAGCCACCTGCGCTCGGCCGGCACGGTGCTGTCGTTCGCGGTCAGTGACACCGGGATCGGCATCGCCGCGGAGAAGCTCCGCATGATCTTCGAGGCGTTCCAGCAGGCGGACGGCACGACCTCGCGACGCTACGGCGGCACCGGGCTCGGCCTGTCGATCAGCAAGGAGATCGCCCGGCTGCTCGGCGGCTCGATCGCGGTGTCCAGCGCCGTCGGTCGGGGCAGCACGTTCACCCTCTACCTGCCGACGGTCCCGCTCGCGCAGATGCCGGCGTTCGGCGTCACACCCGGCGAGCCCGACGACGTGCTGATGATCGTCGGCGCGCCGGACGGACCGCTGGGCCGCGGCGGCGAGGCGGGTGGTTCCGTGCCCGCCATCCCCGGCTCCGGCCCGGCGGGGGGCATGCTCGCCAGCTCGAACGGCGTCCACGGCCCGCGTCCCGGCGTCTCCGGCGACGCGCCCGCGGCGGGCCGGGGCGGCACAGGGGTGGCCGGCGATTCGGCGATCGGTGCCGCCCCGGGCGATGCCGCCGCGGCTGGCGTGAACGGGTCCGGTGCCGACGGCGCTGGTGATCGCGTGGGGGTGCCGGAGACCTTCATCTCGTCATCGCCGGGAGGCTCGTCGCCGACGGCCGGCGCGGCGTCGACCGTCGGCGCCCAGGGGTGGCGGCCGAGTGAGAACACGGTGGGCACGCCGTTCCTCACCGGCCCGGCCGACGCCGGCGGCCGGGCGCCGGCGGACAGCCCCGACGGGTCGGACCCGCTCGTCGGGACGACGGTCCTGGTCGTCGACGACGACGTCCGCAACGTCTTCGCGCTCACCAGCGCCCTCGAGATGTACGGAATGCGGGTGCTCTACGCCGACAACGGCCACGACGCGATCCGTACGCTGCAGCAGGACACCGGCCCGGTGCATCTCGTGCTGATGGACGTCATGCTTCCCGGCATGGACGGCAACGAGACGACGTCGATGATCCGGGACATGTCCGCGTTCGCCGAGCTGCCGATCCTGGTGCTGACCGCGAAGGCCATGCCGGGGGACCGGGACAAGAGCATCACGGCGGGTGCGTCGGACTACATCACCAAGCCTGTGGATCTCGACCACCTCCTCGGGGTGATGCGCTCGTATCTGTGTTGATCAGATCGCGTATGGTGCGCAAACGGGCGTGTATCGGTGGGCCGGTGAGCGGCCCCCAGATGCGATCAGCGATGGTGGTGGGGTGGCTACACCCACCACGGACCGGCAGGGCGACCGCGAAGGTCGGCAGGGCGACCGCGAAGGAGGAGGCAGGCGGGTGACCGAGCGGACGGGCGGTTTCGTCGACGGCGAAGGCGGGCCGACCACGGAACGGCCCCGCAGCAAGATCCTTCTGGTCGACGACCGCGCCGACAATCTCATGGCGCTGGAGGCGATTCTCGCCTCGCTGGACCAGGATCTCGTGACGGCGTCGTCCGGCGAGGAGGCCCTGAAACGCCTTCTCGTCGATGACTTCGCCGTGATCCTCCTCGACGTCCAGATGCCTGGAATGGACGGATTCGAGACGGCGCACCGGATCAAGCAGCGCGGGCGGACCCGGGACACCCCGATCATCTTTCTCACCGCCATCGACCGGGAACCCCATCACGCATTCCGCGGGTACGCCGTGGGCGCGGTCGACTACATCGCCAAGCCGTTCGATCCCTGGTTGCTGCGCGCCAAGGTGAGCGTGTTCGTCGAGCTGTTCGAGAAGAACGAGCGGCTGGCCGAGCTGGTCCGTCAGCGCGGGCGGGACTTCGACCTGATGACGGAGGTCGCCGAGCGGCTCATCGCGCTCGACGTCCTGCTCGAGGGCAGCGGCGACAGCACCACGGAGGAGACGCTCGCCGCGGCCGGCGCCGAGGTGCGCGGGCTGGTCGCCCGGCTTCAGCCCTTCGCCCGCTCCTCCAACACCTGACGGTCGGTCCTGCGGCCACGTCGCGTCGCGGCAGTGCGACGTGGTGTGACGTGGTGTGAGGCGGCAAGGCGCGGCGGGATTTCGGGTGGCGCCGGAGCGTGGCTGACCGTGGCGGGCGTGGCCGCCGGCCGGGGTGCTCCGGTGTGCGCTGGCGTGCTCCGGAGCGCGGGCCGGGGTACCCCGGCGGGGTGCCCGCGGTGGTCCGGTCGGGCCGGCCGGCGGTGGACGCCCGCCGGCCGCCGGCTCGAGGCGACGCGCCCGGCGATCCTCGCCCATCGTTGCGTCGGTCACATCACGCCGTCGCCGCTGGTGGCAACGGACCCGACCGAAGGTGCCGGTGTGTCCGTTGCTACTCACCTGTGGTCACCATTGCCCTGTCGGCCCGTGTCGAACCGGCTTGCCACCCGTACCGGATGGTCCACTTCGGACTGTCCTGGCGATCGCCGGCGAGGCTGAGCGCGGGCTGTGAACCGAATCGTTGCCGCCCGGTCTTCGGTCGGCGCCGATAGCATGGATTTGTCGACCAGATCCGCCGCCGTGCCCGCACGGCCGGTTTGTTGAGCCGTAGGAGGTTTCGGCGTATGGCGATTGCCCGGCGCACTCCCTATGGACTCACCGGGATTGCCCCCGCAACTATCGGTCCGTACACCGTTGAACGGAAGCTTGTCGACGCCGGGACCGGTCCGGTGTTTCTCGGGCGTAACAATCTTGCGCACCCGGTCCTCATCAAGACGATCACCGCGCCCTTCGGGCGGGACGCCGAGTTCCGCCGCCGGCTCCGGGACGATCTTGAGCGGCTGCGCGAGCTCGACCCGTTCTGCATCGCAGCGATCCTGGACGTGGACACCGACGCACAGCCCCCCTACGTGGCGGTCGAGTTCGTCAACGCGCCGACCCTGGCCGCCAGTGTCGAGGACGAGGGGCCGCTGTCCGCCGCCGACGCCGGGCGGCTCGCCCTCGGGCTCGCGGCCGCGCTCGCCGCGCTGCATGAGCACGGAATTGTCTTCGCCGATTTGAAGCCGACCAATGTGGTGCTTTCCGGACAGGGGCTCCGCCTGGTGGACTTCGGTCTCGCCCGGGTACTCAACGCCGTGTTAGCTGACAATTCAGGGTCATCGTCGCCGGGAATTGGGACACTTGCCTTCATCAGCCCCGAACAGGCTCTCGGTCAGGCGGTGACCACGGCGTCCGACATCTTTACCTGGGGCGGCGTGCTGCTGTTCGCGGTCACCGGTCAGCCGCCGTTCGGCGGCGGCACGCCCCGTGCGCTGCTCCAGCGCGCGGTCTACGCGGAACCCGATCTGTCCGCGCTTGAACCCGCCCTGCGTGAGCTGGTCGCGGCCACGATGCGTAAGGATCCGAAACGCCGCCCGGTCGCCGCGGAGCTGCTGGAACACCTCATCGAGGAGTTGCCCGACCCGGCTCCCGCCGCGCCGGGACCCACCCGCGGGTCGCGGCCCACGGCTGACCCCGCGGCCACCCGGGATCTCCTCCCCGTCCTGGCCACGATCAGCTCGCCCGCCGAGCCACCACCCGACGACGATCCGTCCGCGGACCCGCCTCCCGACGACCCGTCACCCTCCGCTTCCAACCCAGCAGACGCGGCTGATTCGCCCGAGAGGTCCGCGCTCGCCGAGGAGTCCGCTCCACCCGACACGTCGGCTCCCGCCGATCCCGCCGATCCCGCCGATCCCGCCGATCCCGCCGATCCCGCCGATCCCGCCGATCCCGCCGATCCCGCCGATCCCGCCGATCCCGCCGATCCCGCCGATCCCGCCGATCCCGCGGATCCCGCCGTGCGCGCCGACAGCGTCGATCCCGTCGCCAGCGCGGACGGCGGGGCGTCGCGCGTGGAATCCGAAGGCGGCTCGCGGGCCGATGGCAGCTCGGATCCCGAGGGCGGGGACGCGCAGGCGAAGGAGGAGCCCGAGCCGACCGCGGCATCGGCCGCGAGTGCCGCGTCGAGGAACGAGCACACGTCGACGCGCATTCCACCGCAGGGTGCCCCAGCCCCAGCCCCAGCCCCAGCCCCAGCCCCCGTTCACGTGCCCGTCCAGCGTCTGCTCGGGGAGACCCGCTCCGCGGTGGCGCGTGCCGCCTCGCGGGCCAGGTCGCCGGGTGTGGCCGGCGGTCGGGACCAGTCGCCGGCGCCTGCCGGGGCGGCGACCGCCCGCCCGCCCCGCCGGAGTTGGCTGTGGCGGGTGATGGCGCTGGGTGCCGTGTCCTCGGCGCTCGCCACGACCGGCGTCGTCACGGCCCTGGACGGCCTGCGGGACAGCGCGGACGCGTCGGTCTCCCGGGAGGCGGCCGGCTCGGCGATCCGGCTGCTGGACGACGAGCCGGAGCTCGCCAGACAGTTGGCCGTGGCCGCGTTTCGCATCTCGCCGACCTCGATGGCCGCGGGTGCCCTCGTCGAGGCGGGCGAACGCCGGATCACCGCGTCCGCCGGCTCCGTGCATAGCGTCGCGCTCAGCACCGACGGCCGCTACCTCGTGGCCGCCGGGGACACCGGCGCGTCGGTCTGGGACATCGCCGACCCCGCGGCCGCCCGGCGGGTGGCGGACCTTTCGGCGCAGACCCCACCGGTCGACCGCCGCCGGCTCGCCGCCGACGACGCGCGTGGACGCGCGACCGCCCCGCCGACGGACGACAGCCCGCATGCCACCGTTCCCGCGGAACTCGCCCGCCCCGCCGCCATCTCCCCGTCGGCGCGGACGGCACGCTCGGAGCTGCGGGCCGTCGTGGTCGTGCCGCGGGCGGCGGCCTCGGCCTCCTCGACGGCCGCGCCGGCGCCGGACACCGTCGTGACGGCGGGCGCCGACGGCGCGGTCCGGCTGTGGCGGCTGGACCCACCGCGGATCATCGCGGGCAGCGGTCTCGACCAGGTCCGGGCGGCACCCGTCCAGGTCGCGGCACTCGCCGCGGTGAGCGCGCACATCGGTGCGGTGACGGCACTCGCCGTCGGCGGGGACGGCCGGACACTCGCGTCGGCCGGCGCGGACGGTGCCGTCCGGCTCTGGGACGTCAGCGACCCGCGGGCGCCTCGGTCCCGCGCCGTGCTACGCGAGCCGTCGGCCGCGACGACCCTGGCATTCACCCCGGACGGACGCTCCCTCGTGCTGGGCGGCCCAGGCCGTCTGGCCGTCTGGGACGTGACCGACCCGGCCGCCCCCCGGCTGCGCGCCGAGCGGCTGGCGAGCCCCGATCCGGGCGCCGATCCGAGCACGGGCACCGAGCCGGTGGTCGTGGACGGCCTGTCCGTCAGCCCGGACGGGCGCTGGTTCGTGGCGACGAACACCTCGGGCGGGCAGGCCCGGGCCGAGGTGTACGGACTCGGCGATCCGCGCGGGCTGCGCCGGCTCGCCACGATCGACGGCGTCGGCGCCGAGAATCCCGTGCCGACACTGTCCGCGGACGGCCGGGTGCTCGCTCTCGGCGATCCCGTCGGGGAGCTGGCCTTCTGGGACATGACCCGGCCGGCCGGCCCGGTGCGCCGCGCGGCCGTCCCGGTCGGCACCGACATCGGCGCAGGGGTGTTCGGACCGGCCGGGCGCGCGGGCACCCTGGTGGTCAGCACTGGTGGCGTGGTCCGGCTGTGGCAGCTCGACCTGGGTGCCGCCCAGGACGAGGCCTGTGCCCGCGTCGGCGACCAGATCACCCGGACCCAGTGGCGCACCTATCTCGGCCACCGTCCCTACGAGCCACCCTGCGGCTGAGACACGACCGGACCTGCGAGCTCCGGGCCGCTCGGGTCCTCCGTCCGGTCTCACGGGCCCGCTGCCCGGGCCATCCTGATACCCGATCCCTGATAAGGGAATGCGTTCCGCGGAACGCGATCGCCATCGGCGGCCCCAGTTCGCGACACGGACGGCGCGTGAGGCTGCCACAACGCTGCCACGCCCCGGCTCAGCGGCTGAAGTGGCGGGCCGCGCCGTAGCCGGGGCCCTGCTCGGGGCGGCCGGTGCGCGACGTCCACCGCCACTGCACCGAGATGCGCGGGCCGACGTGACCGGGGACCCGGGGAACCGCGTGCAACCAGTCCGCCTGCGCCCGGCCGCCGAGGACGATCAGGTCGCCGCCGGAGGGGGACAGGTCCCGGCCGCCGGGCGCGTGCGGGTCGTTGAGCAGTCGCCGCCCCGCCGTCAGATGACGGGACCTCACCAGGAACGGTCGGCGCGCACCGAGGGTGAGGATGGCGATGATCGTGTCGTCGAGCCAGCGCATCTCGCGGTCGCGATGCGGGCCGACCGCGTCGTTGCCGTCCCGGTAGAGGGACATGCCGAAACCGTCGAAGTCCACGCCGTAGGTGCGCCGCAGCCGGCGGTACGCGGCCAGCAGCGGCGGGAACGGCACCGGACCGCCGCGGGGGATCCAGGCGCTCAGCCGCGGCTCGGTCACCTGACGCTCGTAGCGCCACATCGTTCCCTGCCGCCACGACAGGCCGTCGCGCATCGCCTGATACAACTCGTCGGCGTCGGGCAGCCAACCGCGGGTGACGTCCACCCACGACCGGTCGTCCAGCCAGATTCGCTCCGTCCGCTGCGCGGGGCTGCCGGCGGCGTCGGTCATGGGGCCGACGCTACCTCTCGCCCGAGACCGCGGCGCCGCGACGAGTTTCGAGGGGCCCACCGCCGAACGGCGTAACGTGCGTGATCAGGAGGCGTTGACGTGATGAGCTTCAGGCCGGCATGACCGGTCGTATCCCCGAGGCCCCCGCCGGGAAGGGCGAGGCGGCCGGCCTCGACCGTGATGTGCACCGACTCACGGAGATCGTCACTCGGCTGCGCAGGGTCCTGCGCACCAGCATCCGCACCGAGTACGCCTGGGAGTCCCTCCCGATGGCGCAGGTGGAGCTGCTGCAGTGCCTGGCCGAGCGGGAGAGTACCCGGGTCGGTGAGCTGGCGGTCCTGCTGCGCCTCGCCCCCAACAGCGTCTCGACGTTGGTGCAGCAGCTCGCCGACGTCGGCTACCTGCACCGGGAGCGGGATCCCGCCGACCGGCGGGCGGCGCTGCTGCGGCTGACCCCGGCGGGCGCGGCGGCGCTCGCCGGGTGGCAGCGGGCCCACGAGCGGCGCCTGGGCATCGCCCTGGGGCGGCTGGCCGAACGGGACCGCGCCGCCATCATGGCGGCGCTGCCCGCGCTGTCGAACCTGGTCGAGGAACTGGGAGACCGGGGCGGCGAGCCGGCGAGCTGAGCCCGGCGGCTGGAGGCGGCCCGGTGGCCGGATGGCCGGCAGCCGGCAGCCGGTGGGCGCGGGCCAGGCGTCAGGAACGCACGAGCCGCGCGATCGCCGCGGTCGCCTCGCGCAGCTTCTCGTCGGCGACCGGGCCGCCCTGCGCCGCCGCGTCGGCGACGCAGTGCGCGAGGTGGTCCTCCAGCAGGCCGAGGGCGACGGACTGCAGGGCGCGGGTCGCCGCCGAGACCTGGGTGAGGATGTCGATGCAGTACTTGTCCTCGGCGATCATGCGCTGGAGCCCGCGGACCTGACCCTCGATGCGCCGCAGCCGGGCGGTGTACTCGTCCTTGGAGTTGGTGTAGCCGTGCATCCGCCGCGCGCCTCCCCCAGGGTGAACTACCCCCCTACGGTACCCGCGCGGCCAGCGGGTCGGGCCGATCCCTCGCGAGGTACGCCCGCCAGCCACCGTGCTCGGTGATGTCCACCGCGCCGTCGACCGCCACGGACTCGCACAGGAAGCCGAGGGTGGGCCCACCGGCGAGCTCGACCGTGCCGATGGCCAGCGGGGACGGGACGCCGAGCAGGAAAGCGCCGACCGCCGCCGCCGGCAGCCGCCACACCTCGGCCTCCACCCGCGCGCCGCCGTCGGCCACCCGCAGCAGGCCGGGACGGCCGGCGCCGAGTCCGGGGGCCCGATCGGGGCCGGTGACGGCCGCGGAGTCACGTCCGGGTCCGGGATCGCGGCCGGGTTCGGGCAGCGCGTACAGGCGGTAATGGGGCAGGGTTCGGTCCGGCCGCAGCAGGACGGCGCCGAGCCGGACCAGCTCGGCGTTGCGGGGCTGGCCGCTCAGGTGCGCGCCGACGACGGCCAGATCGAGGAAGCCCGGCGGTGTGCCGGGGGAGAGAGTCGTGCGGGGGGAGGGTGGTGTGCGGGACCCGGGCGGGGCGGCGACGTGCGGGGGCTCCGGCCGGGCCAGCCGGTGGTAGGTCGCCCCGACCGGCAGCTCGGCGCGGTGGTGCAGGTCGGCGGCGAGGTCGGCGAGAAACGCGTCCCGGCCCGCGGGGGCGATGAGGGTCAGCCCGTGCGGCAGCGCGCCGGCGAAGCCGACGGGAACGGCGATCGCGGCCAGGTCGAGCAGGTTCACGAACGTCGTGTACCGGCCGAGCCGGCTGTTGAGGCCGACCGGATCGGCGTGCACCGCGGCGAGCGGGTAGGTCGTGGGCACCGTGGGCAGCGCCAGCACGTCGATGTGCCGCCAGACCTCGTCAGCCTGGCCTCGCAGCGCGCGCAGCCGGGTCAGCCCGCGGAAGGCGTCGGCGCCGGTGACCGCCGCGCCTGGTGCGAGCACCGACCGGACGACCGGATGCGTCCGGTCCGGATGGGCGAGGACGAACTCGCCGACCGAGGCGAACCGCTCGGCAAGCCACGGGCCGTCGTACAGCAGTTCGCCGGCGGCCAGGAACGGCCCGAGGTCCACCGGGACCAGCTCGCCACCGCCCGTCTGCAGCAGTCGGATCCCGTGCTCGTGGACCGCCCGGGCCCCCTCGTCCCCGAAGAAGGTCAGATCCGTCGACCTGGCCACCCCGACCCGGACACCGCCCGCCGCCCGAGCGCGCGGAACCCGAACCGGGGCCGGGATCGGAGCCGAGGTCGGGACCGGAGAGGTCGGGACCGGAGCTGGGGCCGGCGCCGTGGCCGCGACCGGGGTCGGACCCACGGGCGGCATCGGCCTGGACCACGGGTCGGCCGGATCGTGGCCGCTCATGACGGACAGCACCAGGCGGGCGTCCGCCACGTTGAGCGCGAACACGCTCAGGCAGTCCAGCGACCGGCAGGCGGGCACCAACCCGCGGGTGCTGACCAGCCCGCGCGAGGGCTTCACCCCGACGACGTTGCTCAGCGCCGCCGGCACCCGGCCCGACCCGGCGGTGTCGGTACCGATCGCGAAGCTGACCAGGCCGACCGCGACGGCGACGCCGGAGCCCGAGCTGGAGCCACCGGCGATCATGGTCGGGTCGAACGGCGAGACCGGGGTGCCGTAGGGGGAGCGGGCCCCGGTCAGGCCGGTCGCGAACTGGTCGAGGTTCGTCTTGCCGACGCAGACGGCGCCGGCGGCGAAGCCCGGGCAGCCGGCGGTCGTCGGCAGCCCCGCGACGTCGATGTTGTCCTTCACCGCGAACGGCAGTCCGAACAGGGCGGGCAGCTCGGCGCCGGCCGCCCGCCGCGCATCCAGGGCGGCCGCCAGGGCGAGCGCGGCGGCCCGTGGCACGAGTGAGATCCACACGCCGTCGTCGCCGCGGGACTCGATCCGGTCGTAGACCTCGGCGATCACCTCGGTCACCCGCAGCGTCCCGGCGCGGTACCGCGACCGCAGCACGGCGGCCTGCAGGTCGGGCGCCCGCAGGTCGGGGGCGGGGTCGGGGACGTCGATCGGCATCGGCCGGCCGGGCCGCTCAGCCGGCGGCCACGGCGGCGCCGACCGCCGTGCGCACGGCGGTGGAGGTCGCGACCGCGCCGAACACCCCGCCCTGCATGGTCACCATGTGCAGGGCCGCCGCGTGGTTGGCCGGGTCGGTCGCCCCGGTGCAGTCGGACAGCAGCAGGCACTCGTACCCACGGTCGTTGGCGTCGCGCATCGTGGTGTGCACGCAGACGTCGGTGGTGATTCCGGTCAGGATGATGTGGGTGATGCCGTGGCGGCGCAGCACCAGGTCCAGGTCGGTCGCGTAGAAGGAGCCCTTGCCCGGCTTGTCGATCACGATCTCGCCGGGCAGCGGCGAGACCTCGGGCACGATCTCCCAGCCGTCCTCGCCGCGGGTCAGGATCCGCCCGCGCGGGCCCCGGTCCCCGATACCGGCGCCGATCCGCTTCGAGCGCCACAGCTTGTTCGGCGGGCAGTCGGACAGGTCCGGTCGGTGGCCCTCACGGGTGTGCACGATGAGGAAGCCCAGCGGGCGCAGCAGGTCCAGCAGTGCGGCCGTCGGCGCGAGCCCGGCACGGGTCAGCGAGAGGTCGTAGCCCATGGCGTCCACGTAGCCGCCGGGGCCGCAGAAGTCGACCTGCCAGTCGATGTTGATGACCGCCGTGGTCGCCGGGCTGAACGACCCGTCGTAGGGCCAGGCGTAGGGCTCGGCGGCGACCGGCCCGATCCGGCGCCGCCCGGCGGTGGCGAGGCGGTCCGGCTCCGCCAGGGCGGGACCCGCGCTGACGGCGGGTCGCTCCTCGGCCGAGGCAGGCGATGCTCCGGTCGCGGGAGACGGTGCGTCGGCCGTCGGCGGGGCGTCCGTCGCGGGTGGGGTGGTGGTCATGGGACGGGGTCCTCTCGGGCGGTCCGACGCTGGTCGGGCGTGCTGGCGGTGGGCCGTCGGGGCGCCTGGTACGGCAACGGCACTAGGCCCGGTTGCCCGCGGCGCGGCTGCGGTGGAGCACCATCTGGGTGATCGCCCGGGCCGCCCGCTTCTCGACCACGTCCATGGACTCGCCGACGTGGCCGCGCAGCGCGAGGACGCTGGCTTCCAGGTCGCCGGCGAGGACCTTCTCGACGATGTCGAGGTGCTGGTCGATTGTGAGGCTCACCCGGTCGGCGGTGACGAAGTCGTGCATCCGGACGGGGCGGATGCGGGCGTTGACGGTGTCGAGCATGGTGGCGAGCTCCACGTTGCCGGACGCCCGGCTCAGCGTGATGTGGAACCGCTCGTCCAGGGCGACGAAGTCGGGATCCGGCGCGGGCGGGTCGGCGCGCAGCTCCCGCCAGGCGTCGCGCAGCGGCTCCAGCAGACCGGGGTCGTGGGTCGTGCCGGTCTCCACCGCACGCTGCAGGCCGCGCAGTTCCAGGGTGACGCGGATCTCGTAGAGGTCCCGCAGGCCGACGAGGTCGGGCTCGGCCGGGTAGTAGCCGCCGTCGGGCCGCTTCTCCACCAGGCCGTCGCTGGCGAGCCTGGTCAGGGCCTCTCGGATCGGGGTGCGGGAGACGCCGAGCAGCGCGGCCAGGCGTTCCTCGGCGAGACGGTCGCGGAAGGAGAACTCCCCGGACATCAGCTGGCGGCGCAATGCGACGTAGGCCTGGTCACGCAGGTTCCCGTTGGTGGACCGCGAGGTCGGCGACGGTGTCATACCGCCGAGCATCCGGCATCGCGCCGTGTGCCGCGGCACCCCCCTCGACCGTGCCGCGGCTGGCGGGGACCGTGACAGTCCTTCGGTCCGTGCTGCATACTGACCTGTATACAGGATCGGGTACATGATTGGGACGTTAAGGGATTCGTTCGCTTCCAATCAATGCGTTCATTGTTACGTTCACCCGACGGCGATTGCGGTCGCGTTAACGGCGATCTCCGCGGGTCGGGATGGGAGCCGTGATGGCGCTGGTCAGGTCGGCGGACACGGGCATGACCGGGGTGGCGTTGCCGCCGGTCGTCCTGGTGCACGGAACGGCGACGACCGGCGCGGTGTGGCGGCGGGTGCGCCGGGAACTCGGCGAGCGGCGCGTCCAGGCGCCTGACCGGCCGTCCAGCGGCCGGCTGTCGGCCGAGGTGGCCGCGTTGTGGCCGCTCGTCGACGGGGCGGTCTACGGCGGCGTCAGCGGCGGCGCGACGCTGGGGCTGGCGCTGCTCGCCGCGGGCGCGCCGCTGGCCGGCGCGGTCCTGCACGAACCGGCCGTCGGCTCCCTGCTACCGGGACTGCTCGCGCCGGTGGCCGCCGCGTACGCCGAGGGCGGGGTGGAGGCCTTCGGTCGTGCGCTCTACGGCCCGGCGTGGACCCCGGCGGAGGCACCGCCCGACCCGGCGGCGGTCGATCGCGACCTGTCGATGTTTTTGGAGTTCGAACCGCTGCCCCTGCCCGCGCGGCGCGGCCCCGTGGTCGTCACCGTCGGCGCGACGTCACCGCCGGTACGCCACCGGGCCGCGCGGCTGCTGCACGAGCGATTCGGCCTGACCGTGCGCGTCCTGCCGGACTGCGGGCATGCCGCGCATCTGGAAGCTCCCGCCGCCTTCGCCCACCTGCTCGCCGACGCTCATCGCCGCTGACCGGGCATTTCGCGTCGGGCGACCACCGATGCCGATGGCCGGCCGGGCCGGATTCCATCGCGGAATCCGGCCCGGATGGCCGGTCATATGGGGAGGCGGGCCGGCGATCGGCCGGATCATTGGCCCGGAAAGGGCGGAGTGTGGCTTTCCACTTCCGGGGTGCGAGCGCGCCCGGCTGGACGCGGGGGCTCAGCGCTCGACGTGGTGCGGCGGAAGATCCGCGAGGAGCCGGTCGATGTCCGGATCCTCATCCTCGGACAATGCCTCGTCGCCCCATCCGATCTCGCGATCGTCGTCGAACGGGTCGTCGTCGTGTGGCTCGGTGACGCTCATCGTCTCCCCCTCGTGTGGCGTGGCTTGTTCCGCGGTCACGATCCCACTCGGGATCCCGCCGCCGGGCCGCGTTCGCTGGTAATCGGTTACCGATGTGACGGGAGTGCCGACGCGCCCAGAAGGCGCGCGGGCGGCGGCGGAGCCGGCGGTCAGCCACCCGCCGGCGGTCAATCTACGCCGCGCGTGGGCGGTGGCGTGGTAAGGGCGTGGCCGACCATCTCGACGACGAGCCGCAGGGTGGCCCGGCTGCCCGCCAGGAAGGCCTCCGTCTCGCGCTGGGACCAGGCGGTGGCGACGAACCCGGGGTCCGGCACCTGCGCCGCCAGCATCGCGCGGATGGCCGCCCGGTACCGGCTGACCGTGATGGGCGGATCCCCGACCGGATCCTGGTCGTAGTCCTCGTCGCGGTCTAACAGAGCGCCGACCTCATCGGACCGGCGCGGCCGGCCCTGATGGTGGTCCCCATCGATGGGGGGCATGGTTTCCTCCTCGAAGTCATTTGCTGTCGAGCAAATTAGACCCTAGCGAGGTTCTTGGGGAAGAGCAAAGTGGTTACGATGTTCCGCGTGGACGACGGTGAGCAGTTGGTCGGCATCGGGGACATCGCGTTCCAACTCAAGATCACGCGCCAGGCGGTGGACTACTGGACACGCAAGGACTCCCGGTTTCCGGCGCCCTTGCAGGTCATCAACGCGCCGACGGGTAGTGGTGCCAAAGGCACCCGGGTTTGGCGCAAGCGTGAGGTGGACGCCTGGATCGTGGAGCACTATCGGCGGCGCAAACAGTAGGACGTGGGTGGGCGGCCGCGACGCGCGCGGCATGCCCGATCCCGGTCCATCCGACAGTCATCCGATCCCGTCCGGATCGGGTCCTCGAGGTCGCCGCGCGGCCCGTCGCGTTCGCCGTTCCGGAGTGACCGGAAAATATCCGCCAACCGGTGGGAACGTGCCTGTCCGCGCATTGTGGCGATCCGGGGTGAAACGGAGGGATCGCTCCCGTCCGGACCCGGCGCGGCGTGTGTGCCGCGCCCGGGCCGGGTCACTCGTATGCCGGCATCCGCCGGCCCGCCCGGCTCGTCCGCCGGCGCCCGCCCGGCCCGCCCGGCCCGTCCGGCCCGTCCGGCTCGTCCGCCGGCCCCCGTCCGCTCGGCCCCCGTCCGCTCAGCCCGTCCGGTCGGACTCGGCCGCCCGCGGGCCCGACCGTGGCGGATCGGTCCCCGCACACGACGAAGGCGCCCGGGCGCTTACGCCTGGACGCCTTCGACGGTGTGATGTGGCTGACAGGTGCTCCTGGTGCGGCGGTGCCGTGCTGTGCGGGCGGTGTCTGGAGGGTCAGGCCGCCGCGGTGCTGGAGGCCGTGCTCGCCGTGGAGGAGGACGCGGCCGCGCCGCTGCCCGCCCCCGAGGCCGACGACGCGTCCGCCGTGGTCGACGAGGACGAGTCGCCGGACGAGGAGGCGCTGGAGCTCATGGCGTCGATGGTGGTGTCCTTCGGGCGCTGCTGCGTGGACCCGCCCGAGGAGCTGGAGCGGCTGTCGTTCTTGTAGAAGCCGCTGCCCTTGAACACCACGCCCACCGAACCGAACACTTTGCGGAGCCGCCCGGCGCAGGTCGGGCACTCCGTCAGTGACGCGTCGCTGAAGCTCTGCACGACCTCGAGGTCACGACCGCAGTCGGTGCAGCGGTACTGGTAGGTAGGCACGTACTCCTCCGGAGTTGGCACTCGGAAGTGGCGACTGCCAACTTTAGCTCGTGGGCGGCCCCGGATGTTCCCGGGTTCCGTCAGATGGTTCGCACCGTAGGGTACGACTCGGCGTGACGACGATGGTGACGCTGCGGTCGTGGGGCTCCGCCGGTACCCGTTCGAGCAGCTCCTGGTCGTACACGACGGCGATCACCGCGGCCCCCGTCGCCGCCCGGACGAGCGCCCGGTCGTAGGAGCCGCCGCCCCGGCCGAGCCGCCGGCCCGCCCGGTCCACGGCGAGCGCCGGAATGATCAGAGCCTGCGCCTCGCCGATGTCGCCCGGCGCCGCCGCCGGCGGTGGCTCGCGGGTGCCCAGGGCGCCGGGGACGAGTGTTCCGACGTGCTCGCGGAAGTCCAGATCCAGATCGGCGCGCAGGACGGGCAGCAGTACCCGGGTGCCGCGGGCGAGCAGCCGGGCCAGCAGGTCGCCGAGGTCGGGTTCCCCGGGCAGCCCCACGTACGCCGCCACGCAGCGCGCGTCGGTGATCTCGGGGATCGACAGGATCCGGGTGGCGAGCGAGCCGGGCGCCGAGCGGGGCCAGGTCGGATTCGCCACCGCCTGGCAGGCGCGGCGCTGGGCCAGGAGCCGGGCGCGCAGCCGGGCCTTGTCCGTGCCCAGGGGCGGGCGGGCCCGAGCCCGAAGCTCCGGGGGGAGTTCGTCGGGCGGTTCCTGTCGTCCCTGCACGTGCACGGCCTCCCGCGGGTCGGCACCGCGCGTGCGGCGCGGCCCAGGTCTCTGACCTCGGATGATGCATCGGAACTGGCACCAAGGAGGGGGTGGCGCGAAGGGTGACCACCAAGGGTCACAGCATGCCCCCGCGCAGGTCACGGCGGCCCCGTGCGGCCGGCCCGGCGGTAGCCCGGTCGATGTGAGCTGTGCGTTGCCCGTGAACGCCGCCGCGGCGCTGCCCCGCGCGAGGGACCCCGCTAAGGTTTGCCCATGCCAGTGACGAAGGCGGTAATTCCGGCCGCGGGTCTGGGCACGCGCTTCCTGCCGGCGACGAAGGCGGTACCCAAGGAGATGCTGCCGGTCGTCGACAGACCGGCCATCGAATACGTCGTCGAGGAGGCCTCGCGCGTCGGCCTGAGGGACGTCCTTCTTGTCACGAGCCGGGCGAAAAAAGCGGTCGAGGACCATTTCGATCGTGAAGGGGAGATCGAGGCCGCCCTCGAGCGCAAGGGTGACGAGGCCAGGCTGCGGCGGGTGCGCGCGTCGGCCGAGCTCGCCGAGGTGCACTCGGTCCGGCAGTCGTCGCCGCGTGGCCTTGGCCACGCGGTGCTGTGCGCCGCCGCGCACGTGGGCGACGAGCCGTTCGCGGTCCTGCTCGGCGACGACCTCATCGACGAGCGCGACCCGCTGCTCGCCGAGATGCTCAGCGTGCAGTCCCGCTTCGGCGGGAGCGTGATCGCCCTGATGGAGGTGCCGCGCGCGCAGGTCTCCATGTACGGCGTGGCCACGGTGGAGTCGGTGCCCAGCGGTCCGGACGACCGTTACGGCATCGTCCGCGTGCGTGACCTCGTCGAGAAGCCGCCCGTCGAGGAGGCGCCCAGCAACCTGGCGATCATCGGTCGGTACGTGCTCGCCCCGGAGATCTTCGAGGTGCTGCGCCAGACCGAGCCCGGCCGGGGCGGCGAGATCCAGATCACCGACGCGCTGCGGACGCTGGCCCTGCGCGCGGCAGCGGAACCCGGCGCGCTGCCGGTGCACGGCGTCGTGTTCACCGGCCGCCGCTACGACACCGGTGACCGGGTGGACTATCTGAAGGCCGTCATCCGGCTGGCCTGCGAGCGCGCTGACCTCGGGCCCGAGCTTTATCCGTGGATCGAGGAGTACGTGGCCGCCGGCGGGCCCAAGGGCGAGCTGTCCTGATTGGCAGGCGTCCACCCCTTGTCATGCACCTGACAAGCCTGGTTGCATTCGATTCACCGTGACGGCCCCCACAGGGTCGGGATCGCTCCCGGATACGGCCGGCGTGCGGATCGGCGCATCGCGCCGGCGCCGGCCGTGACCCGCGCCGGGGGCCTCCGGACCCCGTGGCCGGCGCCGTCGGGGACATGCCCGGGTTCCGATGGCCGCAGCCGGGGCGACGGCGGACGACGCGGCCACGGCGGGTCGCCGTCGCAGGCTCGGGAACGGGGATGGGCGCCGATGACGACGGTGGACGACCACCTGGAACGGATCCTCGCGGCGGTGACGCCGACCCGTGCCCGCCGCGCCGCCCTGCACGAGGCGCACGGCTGCGTGCTCGCCGCCGACGTGCGGGCGACCGTGGCCCTGCCCAGCTTCGACAACGCGGCGATGGACGGCTATGCGGTGCGGGCCGCCGACGTGGCCGGGGCCACCGAGCAGGAGCCCGTCACGCTGCCGGTCGCTGCCGACATCCCCGCCGGTCCCGGCACCCCGGCACCGCTGCCCGCCGGCACGGCCGCCCGGATCATGACCGGCGCGCCGCTGCCCCGAGGCGCGGACACCGTCGTCCAGCTGGAGTGGACCGACGGCGGGGGGGAGTCCGTCGCCGTGCGCGACGTCCCGCGCCGCGGCCAGCACATCCGCCGCGCGGGGGAGGACGTCACCCCCGGCGCGCTGGTCCTGGCCGCCGGGACGATCATCGGGTCGGCGCAGATCGGCCTGCTCGCCGCCGTCAACGTGGCCCGCCCGCCGGTGCACCCCCGGCCGCGGATCGCGGTGCTCTCGACGGGCACCGAGCTCGTCGAGGTCGGCTCCCCGCTGCGCGACGGCCAGATCGTCGACTCGAACAGCCACGGCATCGCCGCCGCCGCCCGCGAGTCCGGCGCGCAGGTCCAGCGGCTGACCGGGGTGCCCGACGAGCCCGACGCCTTCGCCAAGTCCTTCTACGGCATCCTGTCGCAGGTCGACGCGGTGGTGACCACCGGTGGGGTGAGCGTGGGCGCCTACGACGTCGTCAAGGAGGTGCTCACCGGGGCGGGCAGCATCCGCTTCGACCAGGTCGCGATGCGGCCGGGCCGGCCACAGGGCTTCGGCCTCGTCGAGGGCGTCCCGGTGTTCACGCTGCCCGGCAACCCGGTCAGTGCGCTGGTGTCGTTCGACCTGTTCGTCCGCCCCGCCCTGCAGCGGATGCGCGGCCTGCCGGCCACCGGCCTGCCGCGCGTCGAGGTGACCCTCGCCGAGCCGCTGCGCTCCCCGGCCGGCAAGCGCGGCTTCGTGCGCGTCACGCTCGACGGTCTGGGCGCCGACGGCCGCCCGGCCCCGGACACGCTCGCCCGCCCGGCCGGCGGCCAGGGCTCCCACCAGCTCACCTCGCTCGCGGCCGCGCAGGCGCTGGTCGTCATCCCCGAGGACGTGACGGAGGCGCCGGCCGGCTCGCGGGTGGCGGCGTTGTTGCTCGGCGATGTTCCAGGGTCCATCCTCTCCGGAGTGGGCTGGGCGGATGCGCACGCGGACGCGACGGGCCCGCCCGCGGGGCTCCCCACCCGATGAGCCGGTCGCACCTCACCCACGTCGACGAACGCGGCGAGGCCCGGATGGTCGACGTGTCGGCCAAGGAGGCCACCGCCCGCACCGCCGTCGCGACCGGGCTGCTGTTGGTGACCCCGGATGTGGTCGACCTGCTGCGCGGGTCGGGGGTACCCAAGGGGGACGCTCTGGGCACCGCCCGGATCGCCGGCATCATGGCGGCCAAGCGCACGCCCGACCTGGTGCCGCTGTGCCACCCGATCGCGATCTCCGGCGTGACCGTGGAGCTCACGGTCCGCGACGACGGCGTGGCCATCACCGCCACCGTGCGCACCACCGACCGCACCGGCGTCGAGATGGAGGCGCTGACCGCCGTCACCGTGGCCGGGCTGACCCTGCACGACATGGTCAAGGCGGTCGACCCCGGCGCCGAGCTGACCGGCGTGCGGGTACTCGCCAAGACCGGCGGCCGCCGCGGGGACTGGCAGGCCGGCCCGCCACGGGAGCCAGGCCCGTGAGCGGACGGCGGGCCACGCTGCCGCCCGGGACGCGGGCCCGGGTCGTCACCGTCTCCGACCGGGCGCACGCCGGGATCTACCCGGACCGCTCCGGCCCCCTGCTGGTCAGCGGGCTCGCGGAGCTCGGCTTCGCGGTGGGCCCGGCGACGATCGTGCCGGACGAGCGGGACCGGATCACCGGCGCGCTGCGCGAGGCGGTGGCTGACGGGTGCGCGCTGGTCGTGACCACCGGTGGGACCGGCCTCGGCTCGCGCGACGTGACGCCGGAGGCCACCGACACCGTCATCGAGCGCCCCGTCCCGGGCCTCGCCGAGGCGCTGCGGGCCGCCGGCCGCGACACCGTGCCCGCCGCGATGCTCTCCCGCGGCCTCGCCGGCACCGTGGGCGCCACCCTGGTGGTGAACCTGCCGGGCTCCACCGGCGGCGTCCGCGACGGCCTGGCCGTGCTGACCCCCGTGCTCGTCCACGCGATCAGCCAGCTGAGCGACATCGACGACGACGCCCACGGCGAGCCTGTCGTCGGCGGCCGTGCCCGCGGCGACCGGGCCATCGGCGACCCGGCCGTCGGCGACCGCGCCCGCGGCGGCCAGGCCCATGGTGGCCAGGCCCGTGGTGGCGGGCTCGGCGCCGCCGGGGCGCCGGGCTAGGGGGCGGGAATGGCGCGGGCGCCGGGATGGCCGGCCGTCCTGTCCGAGGGGTCCGTCGAGGCGCGCCCGCTGCGGCTGCGGGACGCGTCGGCCTGGGTGGACATCCGGCTGCGCAACGCCGACTGGCTGGCGCCGTGGGAGGCGACACCGCCGGGGCTGGTCATGGTACGCGAGACCTGGGCGCAGCGGCAGACGCTCGCCGTCTACCGGCAGATGTGGCACCGGCTGCGCCAGCAGGCACGCCTGGGCATCGCGCTGCCGTTCGCCGTCGCCCTCGACGGCCGCCTCGTCGGCCAGGTCACGGTCTCGACGATTGCCCGCGGCGCCTTCAACAGCGCACAGGTCGGTTACTGGGTGGACCGCGAGTATGCCGGCCGGGGCATCACGCCGACCGCTCTCGCCCTTGTCGTGGATCACTGTTTCGGCCCCGTCGGGCTGCATCGCGTCGAGGCGAATGTGCGCCCGGAGAACGTCGCCAGCCAGCGCGTCCTCGCCAAGCTGGGCTTCCGCGAGGAAGGCCTGCACCGGCGCTATCTCGCCATCGACGGCCACTACCGGGACCACATCGCATTCGCGCTGACGACCGAGGACGTTCCCGAGGGACTGCTGCGCCGGTGGCGGCAGAGCCCGCTGCGCCGCTCCTGACCCGCTGTCGCTCCCGTGCGGGCGCCGCCGCTTCCGGGCCGGTTCCCACCCCGGCGCGCCACCACCCGGGGGCCCGCACTCCGGTGGCCTCGAGGGTGGGGTGACGAGTTCCACTCCCGGTGTCGCCGGGGTGTCGTCATCCGGACGGTGACCGTGGTTCGTCACCCACCGTTGTTCCCGTACTCACCGCCGAGCCCATTCGCAGCGTCTGGCTGGAGCCTGGTGCTTTTCGTGAGTGTTTCCGTATGTTCTGTCGTGACCTTCCCGGGGGGTGATGGCCACTTGGACGACGAGGGGACGATGAGGCAACACCGCATTGCGGATGCGACACGCCGGGTTCGGGTCGGTGACCACGTGGATTTCGCTCACTAGCGTCAACGTCGAAATCGCAATCCGCTGGTGTCGAGAAGAGGCTCCTCATGGTCAGCGCCGCCGCCCCTGCCGGGCCCGCCGTGCCTGACGCGGGCACGGCGTTCGGGTCGCCGCTTCGCCGCCGGGGCCTCGACCGCCGCCGGGCGGTGATGCCACGGTGAGCGCGCTGATCTGGGTCGCGATTGTCGCGGTGTGGGGCTTCGTGCTGATCCCCATGTGGCTGCGCCGGCACGACACGTTGTCCGAGCAGCGTTCCACGGAGCGGTTCACGGTGGCGATGCGGGTGCTTTCCCGCCGCCCACCGCTGGACGACGAGGCCGCGGCCGCCGCGGACGTTGGTGGGGTGGGAGGAACGGCCATGTCGCACGTCGAGCCGTCGCACGTCGAGCTGCCGGACGTCGAGCTGCCGGACGTCGAGCTGCCGGGCGGCGAGCTGCCGCACGTCGAGCCCGGCTCCACCGGCGGGCCCTTCGCCGAGCGGGCGACGCCTGTCCGGCCGGCGGCCACCGGTACGCCGCCCGCCTCCACGGGGCCACGTACACCGCGCCCGCTCGGCGCCCGATCCGCCCCGGAGCCGCGGGCCGACACCCGCGCGGAGTCCCGTTCCGACACGCGCCCCGACGCCCGTTCCGAGCCGCGCCGGCCTGCCGCTGCAACGAGCGGCCCGAGCCGGCGGGTCAGCGCGGAGCGGGCGACCCTGATGCGGGTGCGCCGGCAGCGACTGACCGTTCTCGGCGCGCTGTTCCCCCTGACGGTGATCCTCGCCGCGGTGTTCGGTGGCCTGTGGATCGCCGTGCAGCTGCTGACGGACCTGGGGATCACCGCGTACCTCGTGCACCTGCGCCGGGCGGCGCAGATCGAGCGGCGCCTGGAGGTGACGCGGGCCGCGATCGAGCGCCGCATCGAGGCCGAGCGGGCCGCCCGCGGCCGCCGGCGGCCGGTGGGGTCCTCCTTCGCCTACCACGAGCGTGACGGGCTGGACGCGCTCACCCCCGAGGAGCTCGCCCACGCCCAGGCCGAGACCATCGACCTCGGCGCCCTGATGTCCGAGGCACCCAGGACCAGCGAACTTCCCGCTGGCTACCGGGCCGCGCCGGACCTCGAGGGGGCGTACGGCGTCGCCGCGGGTCACGCCGACAGCGGCGGCCACGCCACGGTGCTGCCGAACCAGGGAGCGATCGGCTCCGACCACGCGCCCGACTCGGATCAGGCCTTCGACGCGGGCCACGCGGACCAGGTGTTCGAGGGCGACCGCGGGCTCGTGCCCGGCCACGCACTCGGCGCGGAGCACGGTCTCGGCACGCAGTACGCGGCCGACGCGGACGAGGTCGAGGCGACCGCCGCGCGCACACCGTCGCGCTCCGCGGCCCGCCCGGCCGCGCGTCCGACGACCTCCAGGCCTGGCCGGGTCCAGATCAACCCGCCGGGCACGCACGGCGGCCTGACCGCGCCGCCGTCCGTCGAGCCGGCGCCCGCCCCCGTGGCGGACCCCGCCGCCCCCGAGGAACTCGACGATCCGCTGCTGCGCCGCCACGCCGTCGGCAGCTGATCCCGCCGCCGCGCCGGCCAGGCTCGGGGCGCCCACTTCGGAGGCGCGGTGCGTTCCGCGGAACGCGCACCCTGATCAGTGATGCGCGGTGCGTTCCGCGGAACGCGGACTCTGATCAGTGATGCGCGGTGAGCTCCGCGGTCGCGAACCCTGATCAGTGATCGACGGGTCGGATGGCGTGGGTCCCAGGCGGGCGACGGCTCGGACGGGAGCGCCGTCAGCGCCGGCGAGGGGCAGCGGGAACAGGAAGACCTCGATCGACCGGCGCTGACCGTGGGCGAGCACCAGCCGGTCGAGGCTGGTGAGGTTCTCGACGATCACCGCGCCGGCGCCGCACAGCACCCGGTGCGCCGCGAGGCCGTCCGTGCCGTCCGTGCCGTCCGTGCCGTCCGTGCCGTCTGAGCCGTCTGAGCCAGCGGTGCGATCCACGCTGGCCGCGTCGATTCCCACCGTCCGCACGCCGGCGTCGACGAGCGCCTGCGCGGTGTCCACCGCCAGGTAGGGGTGGTCGAGGTAGGAGGGTCGTCCCCACCGGGTCGACCAGCCGGTCACGATGAGCACGACGTCGCCGGGCCGTAGCCCCGCCGGCAGCGAGGTGGGCCCGATCGGCGTTCGCGGAGGCAGGCCGCGGGCGTCGACGAGCCGTGCCGGTCCAATGAAACGTTCCAGCGGCAGCTCGTCGAGGCGGGGCAGCCGATCGTCGACATGCCAGGGCGCGTCGACGTGGGTGCCGGACTGGGAGCCCAGGTGCAGCCGCGCCACGTTCACACCATCGGCGGCGACCCGCAACGCCGGCGTGACGGTGATCTCGGGATCACCGGGGTACACGGGCATCCCATCCATGATCGGCACGGACAGGTCGACCAGCTCGGGCCCGGGCGCCATCACCGGCTCGCGGAGAGGGTCGCGCCGCGGGCGGACGGAGTGCGCGCGACGCCCAGGACATGCGCGCTCACGCCGAGCATGGACGGCTCGGTCTCGGTCAGGCGCACGGCTCGCAGCAGGACGGTGTCGGCGGCCCGGTCGGGCAGCGGCAGGCGTCGGGCCTCGGCGCGCACGACGTGGAACGGCGACCGCCGCCGCGCGCGCCAAAGTCGCCGGTCCTCGTCGGCGAGCTCGTACCGGGCGGTGACCCGGCTGTCGATCCGCATCCCGCCATTGTCGGCGATCAGGCCCCGGTCGGCGATCAGGTCACGGTCCGCGATCGGGGCGTGGTTCACGGTCGTCCTGCGCAGGCCCTGGTCATCGGTCCGAGGGTGGGCTAACATACAACCCGATGGTTGTAGATCGGGAGTCCGGGGACCGCGCCGACCGCATCTTCGCGGCGCTGTCCGACGCGACGCGCCGGGAGATCGTGGCGATGACCCTGACGGCGGAGTACTCGGTCTCCGAGCTCGCCCGCCGGTTCCCGGTGAGCTTCGCGGCGGTGCAGAAGCACGTGGCCGTGCTGGAGCGCGCCGGTCTGGTGATCAAGCGTCGCAGCGGTCGGGAGCAGCGGGTGCGCGGCAACGCGGATGCCCTGCGGGAGGCGCATCGCCTGCTCGACCAGCTGGCCGACGTCTGGCGGGGCCGGGTCGAGCGGATCGGGGCCCTCCTCGCCGAACCCGAACCCGAACCCGAACCTGGCCTTGACCTGGACCTGGACCCCGGCGGGGCATGACGTCCCGCGCGGACGGGACGGGGAACAGCCGGAAACGCCGAGAGCCGGAAACACCGAGAGAAGGAGAGGTACGCGCGCATGAGCGTGATCGACGTCCAGAAGGATCTGGCGGCCCTGACCCTGACGGTGACGTCCAGGTTCGAGGCGGCGCCGCCGCGGGTGTGGCAGGTCTGGTCGGATCCGCGCCAGCTGGAGCGCTGGTGGGGCCCGCCGAGCCATCCCGCGACGGTCGTCGAGTACGAGCTGACCCCGGGCGGGACGGTCACTTACTACATGACCGCGCCGGACGGCCAGCGCTTCCACGGCTGGTGGCGGGTGCGGTCGGTGGGCGCGCCGAGCGGGCTGGAGTTCGAGGACGGCTTCGCCGACGACGAGGGCAAGCCGAACCCGGACCTGCCGACGACGATCGTGCGGGTCACTCTCGACGCGGACGAGGCCGCCGGCGGCGCCGCGACCGTGATGCGGATCGTGACCACGTTCGGCGACGAGGCGGCGATGAAGCAGGTGCTCGACATGGGGGTCGCCGAGGGCATGTCGGAGGCGCTCGGCCAGATCGACGCGCTGCTGGCCGCCTGAGGAGCTGCCGGCGCCGCCGGGCCGGCGGCCCTCGCGAGCGCCGCCGGCCAGCCTGAGCAGGGGCGACGGCCCCGCCGTCACCGGTGGGGCCGTCGCCGCACGTGCTATCTTAAAAAGGAAACGACCCTGTTTCCTTTCTTTGACAGACGGGACGGGACGGCGGATGGACGGGACGGACCCCCGAGCCGGTGCGCGTCGGTCGGCGGGCGCCGGTCGGCCGATGAGCCAGGACCGGGAGGACGCCCTGCTGGACGCGGCGCTCGTCGTGCTGACGGAAGTGGGCTACGACCGGCTGACCGTCGGCGCCGTCTGCGAGCGGGCCGCCGCCAGCACGAAGACGGCCTACCGCCGCTGGGCGAACAAGGACGAGCTCATGGCGGCGGCCTTCCGCCGGGCGATCGAGCGGGAGACCGCGGCGCAGCTGGAGCCCGTGCGTACCGGCTCCCTGCGCGGCGACCTGATCGGCAACCTCGACCTGCGGGCGCGGTCCCACTGGACCTCGGTGAACCTGGTGGTCGGCCTCGTGGTCGCCTCGCGGATCGACGGGGACGCCGGCCGGCTCGCCCGCGAGCTCGTCCGTCAGCACGAGGCCGCCTACTGCGCCGAGCTGCTGCGGGCGGCGGCGGAGCGCGGCGAGGTCCGGCCCGGTCTCGACGTCGAGTCCTTCGCCGACCTGGCCCGCTCCTTCTTTCTGCACGAGCTCCTGGTCCGCGGCACGCGTCCCGATCGTGCCCGGATCACCGCCTTCGTGGACAGCGTGCTGCTCCCGGTCTGCTCCACCGGCGAGCCCCTGCGACCGTCCGGCCCGCCGGCCGGACCGGCCATCCCCTGACGACGGCCCACTCGGGCTGGAGAGGACCCCTGGTGACAGACGAGTTCGCAGCCAAGTACACCAAGATCCAGCATTCGGACACCGACGTGACCCTCGAGGATGAGGGCACCCACTTCGAGTCCCTGGCCAAGCCGTCGAGTGAGACCGACCTGTGGGAGGAGACGGCGCTGGGCGTCGTCGCCGAGGCCGGTGAGTACGACGTGCTGCTGTGGTCCGCCGGCTACGCGCTGTTCGGCAACGGGCGGGGCCTGTGGGGCCCGGGCGCGTCGGCCGAGCGCGAGATCCAGCTCATCGCGGTGCCGAGGTCGCAGCGCGGCACGATGAGCGACAACGACTTCTCCCGGGTCGGCTGGACCCAGGGGCAGCGGCTGCGCGGTGACCAGTTCGGCGTCACCACCACCGAGGACGCCGTGACCTGGGACTTCGACGGGCTGCGCTTCGTCTCCGCGCCGCCGCAGTGGCGGCTGGAGGGCAGCGCCGGCGACGCCACCTTCGACCTGCGCTACCACCAGAAGGGCTCGCCCCTGTGGAACTGGGGCCCCTTCGCCGGAGCCGCCGAGGCCGACCGCGCCGGCTACGACGTGTTCGTCGACGTCAACGGCACGATCCGCACGTCGAAGCACGACCTTGAGCTGACGAACGGCTACGGCGTGCGCGAGCACATCATCACCGGCCAGTCGAACGACCCGATCCGCAATCTGCCGGCGCCGCACTGGATGTGGTGGCTCTACACCATCAAGGACGACGTCAAGGTCAACTTCTTCCAGCCGCGGGACGACATGCGCCTCGGCTTCGTCAAGTACGGCGACAAGCAGGTGAACATCGCCCCCGGCGTCGGCCGCCTCGACTTCGAGGTCACCGAGCGATGGGACGACCCGCGCACCTCGCAGCACCTGCCCGTGCGGTGGCGGCTCGGGATGGAGCAGGACGGCGCCGCCGTCGACGTCGAGATCGCCGCGCACGGCCGCGCCTACAGCTTCTGGCAGATGTCGAACGGCGTCCGGATGTACTGCTACCTGCTGTCGACGACCACCGGCACCGTGTCGCTGCCCGACGGGCGCACCGTCGAGCTGGACAACCACCTGACAGTGAACTCGTTCTGCCGGACCATCCTCACCGCCAACGAGACCAGCCAGGGCCCCGTGTTCGACGCCCCCTGACGTCGACGCCCCTGGTTCAGGTTCTCGCGACGCCGGTGGCCCGCGGCCGCCCGCGTCGAGAGAACCTAACGGATGTTCGAGCCGAGGTCGATGCCCAGGACCTGGCCGGTGACGAAGCGGGCCTCGTCGGAGGCGAGGAAGAGCAGGGCGTGGGAGATGTCGACCGGCTCGGCCCAGGACTCGGGCAGCACGTTGATCATGGTGGCGAACATCTGGGCCGCGTCCTCCTTCGTCGGGTTCTCCAGGTCCGGGCGGAACAGTCGGTACAGGCCTTCGTTGAGGACCATGTCGGTGGCGACGGTGCCCGGGGTCAGGGCGTTGACCCGGATGTTGTGGCGGCCGACCTCGTTCGCGAGGCTCTTCATCAGGCCGATGACGCCGAACTTCGAGGCGCAGTAGTCCGAGAGGTTCGGCACGCCCTTCGTACCGGCGCCCGAGCTGGTCAGGATGATCGAGCCGCCCCGGCCCGCCTCGATCATCGGCGGCAGGCACACCGAGGTCGTGTTCCACACTCCGGTCAGGTTGACGGCGAGCACGTCCGTCCACTGCTGCGGGGAGATCTTCCAGCTCTCCGGGCCGAACGGGCTGATCCCGGCGTTGGCGCTGACGATGTCGACGTGGCCGAACTCGGCGAGCCCGGCGTCGAGGGCGGCACGCAGGCTGTCCCGGTCGCGCACGTCGGCCTGCCGGGCCACGATCCTGCGGCCGGTCTTCTCGACCAGGGCCACCGTCTCGTCGAGCTGGGCCGACTCCGCCTGCGGGTAGGCCATCCAGGGGAAGGCGTCGGGCTGGAGCAGGTCCACGGCGATGATGTCGGCGCCCTCGTTCGCGAGCGTCACCGCGTGCGAGCGACCCTGCCCTCGCGCGGCACCGGTGATGAAGGCGACCTTGCCCTCGACCCTACCCATGGCATCCACCTCGTTCTCGTCGACGGACTTCTGATCACCACGCGAGCGGGCCGCGCGGGGGGCTGCGGGCTGCGCTGAGGTTGCGCAGAGCGCTGGGGCCTACCGGAAGCCGCGGCCGCTGCCGCCGATGCCCGGGACGGTGCCGATGACGTTGTCGGCCTCCAGGGCCTTGATCTCCTCGTCGGTGAGGCCGACCAGATCGCGAAGGATCTCGACGTTGTGTTCGCCGAGCGTCGGGGCGGAGGTGTGGTTGTGGGTCTCGGGGCCGTCGGCGAGGCGTGCCGGGTAGGCCTGGAGCAGGTGCTTGCCGGTGACGGGTCGTTCGGCGGGCTCGTAGAAGCCGCGGGCGCGCAGGGGCTCGAGGTCCAGTGGCTCGTCCTGGCGCAGGATCGGGGCGGCGGGGACGCCGGCGGCGGCGAGCCGTTCGGCGGCGTCGGTGGCGTCCTGGTCACCGGCCCAGGCGGCGAGATGGGTGTCGATGCTGTCGTGGGCGGCGCGGCGACCGGCGCGGGTGTCCAGCGCCGGGTCGCGGGCCCAGTCGGGATCACCGAGCACGCGACGCAGGGCCTGCCACTGCTCGTCGCTCGCGACGGAGATCATCAGCCAGCGGTCGTGGCTGCCGTCGGGCAGCGGATCGACGGTGCGGTAGGCGCCCTGGGGGGCCGCGTACGGGGTGCGGTTGCCGTCACGGGAGAGCAGGGTGCCGTAGGCGGAGTGGGCGATGACCTGCTCGGCGGTGACGTTCAGCGCCCCGAAGATCATCGGGCTTTCGACGAGCATGCCGCGGCCGGTGCGGCGGTGGTGCTCGACGGCGAGCAGCAGCGCGAGGGTGGCGTGGCCGCCGGCGGTCGGGTCCATCGGGCCGTTGGGGATCTCGGGGGCGGCATCGGCCCAGCCGGTCATCCAGGCCATACCGGAGGTCATCTCCATGGTCTGGGCGTAGCCGCCGCGGTCGCGCCAGGGGCCGGTCAGACCGTAGGCGGGCGCGCGGACGACGATGATGTCCTCCTTGATCGCCCGCAGCTCGTCATAGCCCATGCCCCAGCCCTCCATGACCCGGGGCGAGTAGTTCTCGATGACGACGTCGACGTGCGCGATGAGGCGTTTCGCCAGCTCGCGGCCCTGTTCGGAGCCCAGGTCGAGGGTGAGGTCACGCTTGTTGGAGTTCGGGCCGATGAACAGCGGCGCCATCTCCCACCAGCCGGGCTCGCCCATCGGCCGGACGGCGTTGAAGCGCATCGCGTCGGGGCGCTGGGCCGATTCGACGTGGATGACGTCGGCGCCGAACATCGCGAGCACATGGCCGGCGACGGGCCCGGCCCAGTTCTGGGTCAGATCGAGAACCCGTAGGCCCTCGAACGGCAGTGCCGCACTCGGCATGCCGCCCGCGCTGCCCGCGCTGGGCGTGGTGGTGCCGGCGGCCGCCGCCCGGGGGTGGAGATGATCTCCGGGGTTCGGGGTGGTTCGGCCTGGTAGTGCTCGGTCTGCTCGCCGAGACGGGGCGCGGGGGTGAACGGGCGGCGGGCCGCGCCGCCGGACAGGGTGTAGGAGACGTCGGGCTGCAGGAAGCCGCCGCGCGGGTTGGACAGGTAGCCGTGCCGTTCGACGAGATGGTCGAAGGCGGCGACCGTGTCGCCGCGGCCCACGGGCGAGGCGGGGACGCGTAAGGCGTCGGCGAGTTCGAGGATCTCGTCGGTGGTGTGCTCGGCGGCCCAGGCGTCGATGGCGGCGGTGAGTTCGGCGGAGCGGCGGGTGCGCACGTCGAAGCGGATGAGGGACTCGTCCTCCATCCATTCCGACTGGCCGGCGAGCACGCAGAAGTCGAGCCACTGCTGGCCGGTGACGACCATGAAACCGACGTAGCCGTCCTTGGTGCGGTGGATCGCAGGCAGGTTGCTCATGCGGTTGGCCCGCATCGGCGAGCCGGCGATCGACGCCCAGGTCACCGTGTACATGGTCATCGTGTGGATGGCCGCCTCGAGCTGGGAGACGTCCACCAGGTCGCCGGTGCCGGTGGCAAGCGAGCGCCAGCGGGAGGCCAGCGCGCCGGTGGCGGCCATCATTCCCGAGGTCCACTGGATCAGCTCGCCGCCCTGGATCACGGGCGGCCGGGTCGAGCTTCCCCGGGTCATCAGCGCACCGCCCAGCGCCTGGAGCGTCGCGTCGGTGGCCGGCCGTTCGGACCACGGCGAGTCCAGGCCCCACGGGGTGATGCTCACGACGATCGCGTGCGGATACCGGGCGCGCAGCGCGCGCGGGTCCAGCGCCTCCAGCCCGCGCGGCACCCCGTTGCGAGCGGTGACGATGATGTCGGCCCCGGCGAGCAGGGACCCGAGCAGGCCGGCGTCGCCGACGGCGGGGTCGACGAGCACGCTGCTCTTGGACGTCGCCAGGAACTGGAACAGCGCCCCGTCGTCACCCTCTGCGACGGGCGCGCCGTCCGCGCGCCAACCACGCAGCCAGTCGCCGTCCGGCCCCTCGGCCTTGATCACCTCGGCGCCGCCGTCCGCCAGCAGTTTCGTGGCGTACGCCCCCGCGATACCGCAGCTCAGGTCGACGACGCGAACACCGTCCAACGGCGTGGTTGGCATGTGCTTCCCCTCAGAGCGATGCGACGGGCCCTTCAGAGCGATGCGACGGGCGACGGCGTCACAGCGCCATCCAGACGTTCTTGGACCGGGAGAACTCGCGGATGCCCGCGATGCCGCCGAGCCGGCCGATGCCGCTCTGTTTCACCCCGCCGAAGGGGATCGCCTCGTGGATGCCGACGAAGCCGTTGACCCAGACGTTGCCCGCTTCCAGCGCGGCGCTGACCCGGTGCGCCCGGCGAACATCGTTGGTCTGGATGTAGGCGGCGAGGCCGAACTCGGTGTCGTTGGCGATGCGGATCGCGTCCTTCTCGTCGATGAACTTGATCACCGAGAGGACCGGCCCGAAGATCTCCTCCTGGGCGAGCCGGCTGGAGTTGTCGACGTCGACGAACACCGTCGGCTGGATGTAGTAGCCGCCGGCGAAGTCGTCGGCGCCGCGGGACCCGCCGATGAGCAGGCGCCCCTCGCCCTGGGACTTCGCCCGGTCGATGACGCCCATGATCCGGGTGCACGCGGCGGAGTTGATCACCGGGCCCATGGTGGGCGGCGCGAGCGCGGTGGCGGGGTCGCCGAGCGGGATCTGCTCGACGGCCGCCCGGATGATCTCGACGACCTGGTCGTAGACCGAGGCCTGGACGAGGACCCTGGTGCCGTTGATGCAGCCCTGGCCGGACAGGTTCACGATCGCGCCAAGCGACTGGCTCGCGGCGGTGACGAGGTCGGCGTCATCGAAGATCAGGTTGGCGGACTTGCCGCCGAGCTCCAGGGCGACGGGCTTGAGTGTCGCCGCGGCGCCGGTCAGGACCGCCTTGCCGACCGCCCCACTACCGGTGAAATGCACCTTGTCGACGCCCGGGTGGGCGACCAGGGCCGCGCCCGCGTCCGCCGCGCCCGGTACGACCTGGAACACGCCCGGCGGCAGGCCGGCCTCGAGGGCGAGCTGGCCGATGCGCAGAGCGGAGAACGGCGTCAGCTCCGGCGGCTTGACGATCACGCAGTTGCCGGCGGCGAGCGCGGGGGCGCAGGTCATGCCGATCGCGTGGACGGGCCCGTTCCACGGGATGATCACCCCGACGACGCCGAACGGCTCGTCCCGGGTGTAGTCGAACGACGGCACCTGGTCGGTGGTGATGACCTCGCCGCCGATCTTGTCGATCCAGCCGGCGTTGTAGGTGAACAGCTCGGCGGCCGCGTGCGGGGCGAAGTGGTGGATGTAGGCGGGTGCGCCGTTGTCGATGACGGCGAGCCGGCCGAGCTCCTCGGCGTGCTCGCGCAGCAGCCCGGCCAGGCGCAGCAGCGCGTCGCGGCGCGCGCTCGCGGGCATCGCCCGCCAGGCGCCGAACGCCGCCCGAGCGCTCGTCACCGCCTGGTCGATCTCCGCGGGTCCGGCGACCGGCACCTCGACGGTCGGGCTGCCGGTGGCGGCGTAGATGTGCTGGTGGATGCCGCCCGAGGCGGAGTGCACGATCTTGTCGCCGATCAGCAGACCGGCCTCGCCTAACAGGTCGAGCGGAGCTTCCTGGACGGGCATGAGGGTCCTCTCGCCGTACGGGTCGCACGGGTGTGACGGTCGCCGCGTGGATGTCCGTGACCAAAAAGTAGTGAACTTGTATTACTGACTCAACCCGCCGATTCGGTCAGTCCTCGAGAACGATCGCCCGCTCGGGGCAGCCGAGCTCCGCGAGCCGGGCCGTGGGCACGAGCTCGGGCGGGACCTCGGAGACGAGCGCGACGGCGTGACCGTCCTGCTCGCTCGTGTCGATCAGGTCGGGCGCGTTCATGGCGCACAGTGCATGCCCCTGACACTCCGCGTCCTCGATGCGGATCCGCATGGCCTACCTCCGTCTGACGGTGCCCAGATCCGTTGTCCGCGCGGGGCGCGGCTGGGACGCCACGTCCACCGGGCGCGGTGCGGGGTGGCGCTGCCGACCGCGAGCCGCCGCGGCGTCGTCTCCGGGGTGTGGTGTCCGGCCTCCTACGTGACCTTGGTCACGTGGAGCCTGAGTATAGGTAGTAGATATCGCTGATATCAACCAATGCGCGCTCGCCTGACGGCCCCGCCGGCCTCGGCGCCGGAGGTGGCACCCGCCGCCGCGGGCCGTCCAGGAGCCGGGCGGTGGATCTCACCGGAGGTGACGCTCAGGGGCAGCCACCGCCCTTCCGAGCGCAGTCCGATGATCTCCGCGGCGATGGAGACCGCGGTCTCCTCGGGCGTGCGCGCGCCAAGGTCCAGGCCGATGGGGGAGCGCAGCCGCGACAGTTCCGCGGTCGTGACCCCCGCGGCGCGCAGCCGGCGCACCCGATCGGCATGGGCGCGCCGCGACCCCATGGCGCCCACATACCCCGCCGGCCCGCGCAGGGCGGCGGCCAGCAGCGGCGTGTCGAACTTCGGGTCATGGGTGAGCGCGACGATCACCGTGCGGTCGTCGACCGCGGTTGACCTCAGATAGCGGTGCGGCCAGTCGCGGACGACCTCGTCGGCGTCCGGGAAACGTCTCCCCGTCGCGAAGACCGGTCGCGCGTCGCACACCGTCACCCGGTAGCCGAGGGCCCGCCCGATCCGGCTGAGGGCCGCCGCGAAGTCGACCGCGCCGAACACGAGCATGCGCGGCGGCGGACCGAACGACTCGACGAAAACCTCCACCCCGTCGGCCGTCTCGACGACATCCTCGGCCCGTTCGTCCTCGTCGGCCCGTTCGCAGTCCGCGGCCCCTTCGCCGTCCGCGGCCCCTTCGCCGGGCTGCTCGCGGCGCCGCCGCCTGCCGGGCGGCCCGTAGTGCCACAGCGCCACGCCGCCCTGGTCGAGCTGACCGCGCGTGTCCTTGACCACCGCCGCGTCCAGGTCCACCGCGTCCGGATCCGTCGCCTCCTGGGCGGCGTAGGCCAGGGTGTCCGGGCTGAGCGAGCCGGCGACCCTGTCGCCCCAGACCGCCAGCTGCGCCCCCGTCGACGCGGCGCCGGACACCACGGTGGCCACCGACACCGGCTCGCCGCCGGCGATCGACGCGAGAATGTCGCCGAGCGGCCCGCTGTTGGTCGGATCCACTGGCCGGATCAGCACGTCGAGCGTCCCGCCGCAGGTCAGCCCGACGGCGAAGGCGTCGTCGTCGGTGATGCCGAAGGACCGCAACACCGTCTGTCCGGTGGTCAGCACCTCAACTCCCGCGTCGTACACGGCGGCCTCGACGCACCCGCCCGACACGCTGCCCACCACCTCGCCGCCCGCGGTGACCGCCATCGCCGCGCCGGGCTCGCGGGGCGCGCTGCCGTGGACGCGGATCACCGTGGCGAGCGCGAAGGTCTCGCCGGCGTCCCACAGCCGCCGAAGTGACTCGAGGATGTCCCGCATTGTCCGCTCCTTGGCAGCGACCGCCCACGCCGAGGCGGGGGCGAGGGCGCCGACCCGTGCGGGACCAGGCTCCCGAAGGACCACCAGAACGTGGGAAGGCCGGCACGGACGAGGGTACGGGCGAGTTCCAGGGCCTGGTGCTCGCCCGCCTGCACCGCAGCGCCTTCGAGCACCTGGGTGTGCGGGCGTGCCCGAAGCTGACCGGCCGACGCGGCGTCCAGATCTGGATGCCGGTGGCACCCGGGACGACCTTCGACGAGACGCGAGCCTGGGACGAGCTCGACGACCCCGCGCTGCGCCCCGACAGCGTCACGATCCGCACGGTCTTCGACCGTCTGGCTCGGCGCGGCGACCCCTTCCGCGCCGTGCTCGACGCGAGCCAACCCCTCCCGCCCCTCACCTGAGACCCGGCGATGGTGGGCTTGTCCGTCGCGCCGTGGGGTTTTCGCCGGATCAGGCACGAAGTGGCCAGTGGGCCGCGACGGCCTGGCCTGGTTGGTATGAAGCAAGCACCCAGCCGCGTCTGATGGATGGAGAGCCGAAAAACCATGGTCTCGGCCCTTGCCGCAGTCTCCCTCGTACTGACCGGGCTCGTCGCCGGCACGATGACCATCGGCCTGGTCGCAGTGCGCCCCGCGATGCACTCCCTGCCTACGACCACCTACGTCCTCGTCAAACAGGCGTTCGATATCAGCTACCCGAAGTTCATGAAGCCGTTGCAGATCGCCTGCCTGCTCTCGACGGTCGCTCTGGCGGTGACCGCCGCCGTGGCCGGCTCCAGGGCCTGCGCGATCCTCGCCGCGGTCGCCGCGGTGGGCGTCCTCGTCAACATCATCGTCACCGTTCGGGGTGACCTCCCGATCAACAACGCGATGGCCACCTGGACGCCGGAGGCGCCGCCGAGCGACTGGCAGTCCCAGCGGGCCCGCTGGGACCATTTCAACTCCATCCGGACGATCGCCGCGATCAGCGCCCTGGTACTGCTCGCCCTGGCGGCGACCGCGTCCTGACTCCTCTCCAGTGGCGGCCGTGACGCCGCCTTCCGTGGCAGGTCACCCGGAGAGCGCCGGCCTCGTCGATGTCGAGGCCGGCGCTCTCCGGGCTTGACTAGTACGGCCGTCCTAGTGCATCCGCCGACGCGGCGGCGGCGGACTACGACGCGTTCGTCCTGCCCGGCGGCGTCGCCAATCCCGCCGCGGCCCGTTCCGCAGGTCTGGGGGTCCGGACGCCGCGGTCCGTCTGGTGACCGCTATCGTGGGGATCGTCGTCGGGATACGTTTCTCTTCGCGTTCGGAAACGTGGCGACGCTTGGGATACCTTGGTCAGATTCTTGTGAGCAGGTTCTGCATAGTTGTAATTTCGGTTGTCTGTGTGGTCTGAATGCTGTCCGCGAGCTTCTTCGCCGGGGCGTAGCGTCCGTCGCGGATCTCCGCCTTCGCCATGGCGACCGCTCCCTGGTGATGCATGATCATCATCGTGAGGAACATCCTGTCGAAGGCTTGACCGGTTGCCATCGACATTTTCGTCATGTCCGTGTCGCTCATCATTCCGGCCATGCCACCCGGCATGGGGGTGGCCGAACCGGTTCCGCCCATGCCGTGCTCTCCCATCCCGTGTCCGCCCATGCCGGGGGTGGAGTGGGCAGGCGTGATGGGCTGGTGCCAGGTGGTGAGCCAGTCGGTCATGGTGGCGATCTCGGGCGCCTGGGCTCGGCGGATCTGCTGGGCGAGCGCCTTCACCTCCGGGTTGTGGGCCCGGGTGCTGGCCAGGTCGGCCATCGCGATCGCCTGCTGGTGATGGGGGATCATGTTCTGGGCGAAGGTGATGTCGGCGGTGTTGTGATCGGTGGCATCGGTGGCGTCGGCGGCACCGCCCCCGCTGCCGCAGGCGCTGAGTACGATCGCCGCAAAGATCGCGGGAATGAGCAGGATGAGTCGTCTCATGCTGGTTCCTTGTCTGTCCGTAGGTCCGAAGGCCGGCGCGCGGCGCGGAGATCCGGCCGGTGCGCGAGGGTGATCGGTCTACAGGCGCAGCACGCAGAGTGAGGCGAGCGAGGGAGCACGGGACCGTGGCGGACCGTCTGGCGGCGATCGTCCGGATCGGAAGGTAGCCGTCTGCGACCGTCTCCCACCGCGGCGGACCAGGTGGGCGGCCCAGCCGATCAGCAGGACGGCGGTCAGGAAACCGGTCAGGAAACCGGCCAGGCGCAGGAACGCCAGACACATCGCGCCGGCATGTCCGCTCTCGCAGTCCGGGCTGTTCCGGATGTGGTCCACCGTGAGCGGCCGTTGCCCCGGGCCGTTACCAGCCCGAGACAGGGGCGTGGCCTCGGGACGCGTTGGCATAGCGCCCACGGGCATCGATGTACCGCTGTGTGCCCCGGCGGGGGCATGCGCCTGACGGTTGACGTGGGCAGACAGCCCGCCGTGCATGAGCAGGACGCCCAGCAGCACGAGGACGAAAAGCGGGAAGACGGACAGCGAGCCCCAGGTGGTTTTCCCCCGGAGCCGGCCAATCATGGCCTCATTCTGCCCGGGACCACGTGGGTCGACGCGGACCGAAACCACGTCAACCCGCCGTCGATGGAGGGAGAGAGGAACGGGTCACCTGACCCGGCCGACGTAGTAGGTGCTGGAGTAGATGGGTTGTAGGTTGATGGTGCGCCCCGTCTGCGGCGCGGCCCACATGTAGCCGTTTCCTGCGTAGATGCCCATATGGGTAATGTTGCCTGGCGTCCCGAAGAAGATCAGGTCTCCGGGCTGCTTGCCGGATTTCGGTATCCGGATCGTGGCCTGGAACTGTTGTTGCGCCGTACGTGGCAGATTCCGGCCGAGCTGCCGGTAGACGTACTGGGCGTAGCCCGAGCAGTCGAAGGCGTAGGGGCCCGCGGCCCCCCAGACGTAGGGCTTGCCCTTCTGTAGCGAGGCGAGGTAGACGGCTTTCGCGCCGATTCCGCTCGCAGGTACTTCGGTGACCACCGACGGGGTACCCGCGATCGAGGGTGCTTCGCTGGCGCTGGTGGACTGTGTGTTCGGTGCGGTGACGGTGACCGTGGTCGCGCCGGCGAGAGAGGGGCGCAACGCGTCGGAGCCGTCGAAGACAGCGGTGAGAGTGATGGTCGACAGCAGCCGGGCGGAGATATATGCCTCGCCGGCGCCGTTGGTCCGCAGCCGGGCGGTGGTGGTCCACTTCGGGCCGTCGACCATGGCGATCCGTACCGTCGCCCCTGCGAGGGGAGTCCGTCCGTCCGCCGTGGCCGCGCGCACGGTGAAGACGACGGAGGAGTTCGGGGCAATCGTGGAACGGTCCGGGCTGATGGACACGGCGGTGAAGCTGGACGCCGAAGTCGGTTCCGCGATCGCGTCGGCGAGGGGCACGGCCTGGCGATCTGGGGTGAGCGGGTGCGAGCCGGCGATCAGGTCCGCCGTGGTGACCGGTGTGGCGGGCACGGCGGGCAGGTTGTCGGAGGTCGCCAGGGCGAACCCGGTGGACGCCGCGGCGAAACTGCCCGTGGTCATCATCGCGACGGTCGCGGCTCGGCGCTGCGCGCGCGTGAGCCGGATGCTCCGTCTGCCGAGCTGAGTGGCCTGATACAGAAGGCCGCGCCCCGCGGCGTGTGTGGTGTCCAGCGCTGGAAGCCCGTTCCCCGCGGTGCGATCCACCAAAGATCCCTCCTTCGCCCCACTCGGCTCCTAACTACTATGCCATGTAGCAGATAGGGGCAGAGCGGGCGGCCTCCGGAACGGGCGGCGCATCCGGACCTCCGTCGCAGAGCGCCAGCTGGGAAGATCCTGGGGCAACCGGTGGCCCTCGCCGCCGCGGAGTCGCCGGGAGTCGGCGACCGGGAGCTCCCTGGCATGGCGGCCGCGTGGGTGACGCGGACGCGTGCGCAGTGGTGAACTCGGGTGTCGGTATCGCGGATCGCCGCCGTGCGGGTGGGACAGGAGACGAACGGGGCGTGGTGGAACAGCTCGGCGACCTGGAGGCCGAGATCATGGATCGGGTGTGGTCGGCCCGGGGGCCGATGGCCGTGCGGGACGTCCGGGGGCTGCTTGACCGCCCGTTGGCCTACACGACGGTGATGACCGTGATGGACCGACTGTTCCGCAAGGGCTGGCTCGCCCGGGAGCGGTCGGGGAGGTCGTACCGCTACCAGCCGGCGCTCAGTCGCAGCGCGTACACGGCCCGGTTGATGAGCGAGGTGCTCTCAGGGGCCGAGGACCGGGGCCTGACGCTGCTGCACTTCGTCGAGACCATGAACGCGGCGGAGTACGAGTCGTTGCGTAGCGCCGTGCAGTGGCACGAGGGTCAGCGCAGGCGGGGCGGCGACGACGACGGGACGCCGACGGCGTGATTCCCGCCGGGCTGACCGCCTATGCCCTGCTCGTCGCCTTCGGACTCCCGCGTCCGCTGGTCGGGGCCTCATGGACGTCCCGCGCGCCCCGGCTGGCGATCAGCATGTGGCTCGCCGCGGCGGCGTCTGTCGTCGCTACCTTGATCCTCGCCCCACTCCTGCTGATCGTGCCCAACCATGCTCTGGGTGACCTACTCGTCCTGCTGGTGCAGTGGTGCGGCTGGGCGGACCATCAGCTGCCCGTGCCCACCTGGACAGCGCCGCAGGCGGCAGGCGTCGCTGGCATCCTCGGCGTGATGGCACGTCTTGGGCATGCCATCGCCGCCGTCACGCTCACCCAGCGGCGGATTCGGCACCGCACCCACCGCGACATCCGCCTTGCGGGCCGCTTCCATCCGACGCTCGACGTCGTCGTCCTCGACCACCCCCAACCCAGCGCGTTCTGCCTACCGGGACGGGACGCGACCGTCGTACTGACCGCAGGAGCGCTCCGCACTCTGCCGGCCGCCGAGCTTCGCGCGGTGATCGCACACGAGCGGACCCATCTGCGCGGCCGGCATCACCTCATCCTGACCGGCGCGGCGATCCTCGACCGGGCGTTCGGGCCCGTCTCCCTCTTCGAGGACATGCACGGTGAGCTGCGGCGGCTCGTGGAACTCGCCGCCGACGACGGCGCAACGCGCCACTGCCCCCGTCACACCGTCGCGCACGCCGTCCTGCGTCTCGCGGCCCCACCCGCGTCCGCGCTGGGCATGGGAAGCACCGCGGTCCACCAACGGGTTCTGCGCCTGCTCACCGCACAGGCACCGCTCGGCGGTCCCGCTGTCGCGGCGCGGGCCCTGCTGATCGCCGCCCTCCTCCTCACGCCGCTGACGGTCATCACCATGCCCGCCCTGAGCGACCTCGGCTACCACTGCGCCTGACCAGGACGAGCCTGCACCAGCGCCGTACCGGGAAGTCCGACGACGAGCAGAGTGACGATGGCAAGCCCCACGACCAAGCCGTAGATCGGCGTGTACCTCTTCATCTCGGTCCTCCCTCACGGCCCTGTCTCGCTTTCCCCCTGGTCCCGGGGAGCCGAGCACTTGGGCCTCCCGGGGCGGGCCGGTGGACACTCCGGAGGTGCATCGAAGTTCCCTACTAGTCTCTGTAGTAGCAGCTCGGGTGGTTGCCGTTGCCCGAGGGAGGGCGACGGAGCGGGGCAGGGTGGTCCTCCGCCCACGATGTTGTGACCCTCGCCGGGCGCGGCGGACGCCCGGCGCTGCCGGCGCCACCAGCTCGGCCAGATCTCGGGCAACTACGTCGACGGGCAAACGATCAAAGGCCTTGATCGGATTTTTCCGATCAAGGCCCTGACCTGCGAGTAGCTGTGGACCCGTTGGTGGCGCCGAGCTGGTCCCGTCGTCCCGTCAAAGGCGAGTGGCCCTCGTACTGGCCTGGCGCCGCATCCCCGGCGGCAAGCCCCAGCCGAGCTCACCGGATGGTGTGCCCGCCCGGTCCTCGCCGACGCCGGCTACGGAGACTCGGCCAAGTTCCGCCAAGAGCTCACCGATCGGAACCTGGTCTACATCGTCGGCGTGACCCACACCGCGACCGTGGCGGCCGTGCGGGGGTGCGATCCGCCGTTCAGCTCGCGTCCCGGCGGATCTTGGTGGCTGGCCACGCGCCGGTCGTATCCACGACGGGTGAGTACTCTGCGGGATGAGCTGCACAGTCTGATCGACCGCCTACCCGAGTCGCAGGTGGCGCCGATCCTGGCTCTCGTGCGCGAGAGCGCGCCCGCCGAGAGCGGCGGCGACGAGTGGCCACTGCCCTATTTCGTCGGTGCGTTGGCCAGCGGCAAGGGCGATCTCGCCACCCGTTCGGCTGAGGTCCTGCGCGCCGAACTGGGGCGCGACCCCGAGTGATTGTCTGGGACACCGGGCCGCTGATCGCCGCCGCCGACACCGACGACGAGCACCACGCCCGCAGCGTCGCTCTCATGCGGCGCACGCCCCGGCCGCTACTCGTTCCCTACCCGTCCTGACCGAAGTCTGTTTCATGCTCGAACGGGAGAAAGGAACCCGCGCCGAAGCCGCGTTCCTGCGCTCCATCAACACCGGACAGATCAGCCTGATCCCGCTTGCTCGCCAGGACCTCGACCGGATGGTCGAGCTGGTCGAGAAGTACAGCGACTTCCCACTCGGCGCCGTCGACGCCTCCGTGCTCGCTGGTGCGGCCGACGAACGGTTGCTCCTGGCTCACCCGCAGCCAGCCGGCGGCCAGGACACAGCGCCAGACATCGTCGGGATACCAGGCCAGCACTCGACGTACGGTGAGCAGATCAAGCGGGTCGTCCCGGACCACGCCGCCCGTGAGGCTGGCCAGAATCTGGGTCGGCGCCAGCAGCAGTGGTCACTTCCACCTGGTGATGTGGCCGGCCGCCGTGTCGGTCGCCGTCGGGATAGACCACCGGGACACGTCGAACAGGGCCGGCAGCCTCTCCAGAGCGACGTCGATCGGCGTGGTGTCGAAGCCCGGCGGGACGAACAGCCGCACCCGGGCGCCGAACCGAACACGACCCGAGAATCTCCCCACGGCGTCCCGTCATGAACCAGACGACTCCATGATCCCACCGCCCCGCCGACGGATAGCGCCCGCGAGCTCCCGAAGACCCGCCCGAGACCACCTGACCACCTTGGGTCAACTCCACGCCGGCCGAACGGGGGTCCGGGGGTCGCCCCCCGGGAAAACATCGCGGCCCGCCGCGAAGCCGATCAAAGATCGGCGAACACGACGGGCCGGCTCGTGGAGGTGAGGGGACTCGAACCCCTGGCCTCCTCCGTGCGAGGGAGGCGCTCTACCAGGCTGAGCTACACCCCCTGGAAGTAACTGCAGCTTACAGGATGACGGGGGGCATGTGACGACCACCCCCCGCCGAGGAGGCGGAGACCGGGCGGGCGGACATGACGGGGGAGGTGGCGAGGGCGGGTTGGCCGGACCGTCCCGTGCGGGCCGCCGGAATGGTGATCTCTTCGGGGGTCTCGTGTCGTGTGGTCGGGCGGGCCGCCTGGCCGGCGGAGGGCGGGGCGGTGGCCTGGAGGACGGCCGCGGTGGCTGTCGGGTCGGCGAGGGTGGCCAGCAGGTGGTCGAAGAGGCGGGCCGCGGTGTCCGGGCGCAGCAGGCCGGCCTCGTGACCGCGCCAGCCCCAGGCGTCCGAGCCGTCCAGGATGACCTCCCGGTCGGGGCCCGCGTCGCCGGGGAAGGCGAGTCGCGCGTCCGTGGGGGGTGGCGTGCCGTCGAGCGGGCTGTGGACCCACAGCTGCAGCGATTCCTCGGGGCACCAGGACGCGTCCCGCACGGCGACCTGCCACGCCGCCCGACCGGGCCGGTACGCGGCCAGGCGGATGGCCGTCCCCCGGCAGCGGAAGTGCAGACCGACGCCGTCGCCGCGGACGCCGCGGACATCGACGGGCACCGCGCAGCTGCCGGGGCAGACCAGGTACCCGTCGGCTCGCAACCGGTTCATCCATGCCATGAAGGACACGGCTGACGCTGCCTTCCTGCTGGGTGCGGACGGATGACGACGTGGTGGGACGTGAGGCGGACGGGATGCTGTCCACCGACTGGCCGATGTGACCGTTCTGGCACCGACACCGGACCTGAGCGTCGAGGTCCGGCTCCCGATCAGCCGTCGAATCGGCGGCGACGACCGGCGTGCACCGGTCGGGTCCCCCGGGTCGATCCCACGGCTGTGGCCGCGGCCGGCGTGAGCGTCGGATCTGGACATGCGGGCGGCGGGGATTGCCGGTGGGGTACCGGGATCATCCCGCGGCCGGGCTCGGCGCGGTGGGCTCCGAGATCCCTCGCGCCCTGGGCGGCGCCGGTGCTTACCGGGCCGCGCGGACCCTTCGCGTGGCGATGGGCCTCAGTGGGCGCGAGGGCTGGGACAACACGGACAGGCTCCGGGACGACAGACCACCTGCCACGCCCAGTGAGGGGCGCGGCCGTGCTGCAAGCGGAGCGTCACCTGCTCGATTATGCACGGTCTCGTGGGCGGCTGCCGCCGCGCGACGGCAGCCGGCGACCAATGTGATGGTCAGTGGCCCTATGCCAGTTCGGCACCTGTTCTCCGGGACATCCGCCGCTTCCTGGCGCCTGTCGAGGTGGGCGCGAGGGGGACGCGGGCAGGGCCGCAGGCCCGGCGCCGGATCCAGTGTGGATGGCCCGATCGGGTGACGGTGTCCGGGCACCGGGCGCCATGGCCCGGGTGGGGATCGGGCCGCACGATGGGGGCATCACCACCGCAGGCGGCATCGGCTCGAGGCCGGCCGCCCGTCGGGAGGGCGGTGAACCATCGTGATCTTCGAGAGTCGTGCGGACGCCGGGCGGCGGCTCGCGGGCCGGTTGGCGCACCTGCGCGGACAGGACGTGGTCGTGCTGGGACTGCCGCGCGGCGGTGTCCCGGTCGGGTTCGAGGTCGCGCGGACGCTCGCCGCACCGCTCGACGTGATGCTCGTTCGCAAGATCGGCGTGCCCTCCCAGCCCGAACTGGCGATGGGGGCCATCGCCGAGGGCGGCGTGCGGGTGGTCAACGAGGAGGCCATCCGCCTGGCCCGGGTGGGCCAGGACGACTTCGCGCGGGTGGAGGCCAGGGAGGCCGTCGAGCTGGAGCGGCGGGGCCGGCTGTTCCGCGCCGGCCGTCCGCGCGTGCCGCTGCTGGGCCGCGCGGTGGTCGTCGTCGACGACGGGATCGCCACCGGGTCGACCGCGCTCGCCGCCTGCCGGGCGGTACGGGCCCAGGGCGCCGCGCGCATCGTGCTCGCCGCCCCGGTCGCCGCCCGCGACCGGGTCGCCTGGCTGCGGCAGGAGGCCGATGACGTGGTCTGCGTCCAGACACCGGAGACGTTCTTCGGCGTCGGCGAGTTCTACACCGACTTCGCCCAGACCGGCGACGAGGAGGTCGTGGATCTGCTGCGGCAGGCGGCCGGCGGCATCGGCCGTGGCGCCGACGTCGAGATCCCGGCCCCCGCCCCCACCCACCTGGAGGGTCGGCTCACCGTGCCCGCGCGTCCCCGCGGCGTCGTGGCCTTCGCGCACGGCAGCGGCAGCAGCCGGCACAGCCCCCGCAACCGGCTCGTCGCCGACACCCTGGTGGCGGCCGGCTTCGCCACCCTGCTGTTCGACCTGCTCACCGGCGACGAGGAGGAGGACGTCGGGAACGTCTTCGACATCGGGCTGCTGGCCCGCCGGCTGCTGGCCGCCACCGCCTGGCTGCGGGGCGAGCCGTCGCTGGCAGGGGCGCCGGTGGGCTGGTTCGGCGCGAGCACCGGAGCGGCGGCCGCCCTGTGGGCCGCGGGGGAACCCGGCTGCGGCGTGGCCGCCATCGTCTCCCGGGGCGGCCGGCCGGACCTGGCTCGCGACCGGCTGGCGGCGGTGCGCGCGCCTACCCTGCTGATCGTCGGCGGGCGAGACGATCGCGTCCTCGACCTCAACGAATGGGCCCGCCAGCGCCTCACCGGCTGCCCGAACCGCCTGGAGATCGTCCCCGGGGCGACCCACCTGTTCACCGAGCCCGATGCTCTGGCCCGGGTCGCGACCTTCGCCCGGGACTGGTTCGTCGACCGGATGACCATCCGACGCCAGGCACGTTCCGCCTGACCGGGTCCTCCCGCCAGCCGTACCAGGCCCTGCCAGTCGGGTCATCGCCTCGTCGGATCGGGGGACCGCGAGTGGCCTCAGACGAGTGCGTCGTACCAGGTGTCATCAGGTGCCTACGGCTCGGAAACGGGGAACGTACAGGAGGGAACCGTGGGGCCCCATCGCCCGCGCACGCGCACGCGCCATGGGCCGTCACGCACGGTGGGCAGAGCGGAGGGGGAGGATCATGGCCTACGTCGGCTCGATGATCAGCAGGCCGCCGGTGACCGTCGACAGAAGCACCACGATCGCCGACGCCGCCCGGCGGATGGCGCGGACGGGCGTGGGCGCGCTGTTGGTGGTCGACGGCGACCGGCTTGTCGGCATCGTCACCGATCGCGACATCGTGGTCCGTGGGCTGGCGCGGGACGTTGCCGCCGATGGCCGCATCGACGCCCTGATGACCACGAACGTGGTCACGATTCCCGCCGGGATGGGCGTCGAGCGGGCCTACGAGATCTTCCGCGGCCATGCCCTGCGACGGCTGCCAGTGCTCGACGGCCGCCGCATCGTCGGCATGGTCACCGTCGACGATCTGCTCGTCCGCAGCGAGCGGGAGATGGCGGACCTGGTCCATCCGCTGCGCGATGAGACGTTCGCCCCGCGCCACGAACCCACCCCGCCGGTGGCCGTCGGCGCCGTTCCGGCGGCCAGCCCGACGTCATCGGTCGCAACCACGCCGTCGGCCGGATCCATGTCGTCCATGGGCAGCATGTCGTCGGCCGGAACCATGTCGTCGGCCGGAACCATGTCCTCCCCAGGGACCATGTCCTCGATCGGGAAGGCCGCGTCGGCTGGGAAGGCCGCGTCGGCTGGAAAGGCAGCTTCGGCTGGGAAGGCGGCGTCCGAGGGGGCGGCCTCCCGCGGGGCGCCGGCGGGAGCGGCGGCGTCCGCTCGGGCAGTGGCGGCGTCGTCGGCCGGGGCGGCGCCGGACGACGAGATGACGGTGGACGTCGAGATCTCGCGGTCGGACGTCTTCCCCCGCCGGACGGGTGTGCTGCGGGCCCACCCCGGTGACGTGCTGATCGTCCACAGCCACGTACCCCACACGGCGGACCGGTCGGGGGAGATCTTCGAGACGCGCTCGGACGCGGGCGACCCGCCCTTCGCCGTGCGCTGGACCGACACCGGGCAGGTCAGCTTCGTCTTCCCCGGCCCGGACGCGGAGGTCCGGCACCGCAACGGCAGCTGCGCCACGTTCGTCGGCGCCGGCGCCGAGCGGTAGGACGCGCCCGCCCGCGGCTCAGGTGCCGGCGAGATCGACCAGGCGGCCCGCATTGAGGGCGATGGTGCGGTCGGCCAGCACCTCGGCGTCCACCGGGTCGTGCGTGACGATGAGCACGGGCGCGGACAGGTCCGGCAGGACCCCGCGCAGGAACGCCCGCACCTCGCCGCGGGTGGTGGTGTCCAGCGCCGCGAGCGGCTCGTCGAGCAGCAGTAGCCGCGGCTGGGTGGCCAGCGCCCGGGCGAGGGCGACCCGCTGCCCCTGACCGCCGGACAGCGCGCCGGGCCGGCGGTCGGCCAGCTCGCCGACGCCGAACCGGGCCAGCCAGGTGTCGGCCTGCGCCCGGGCGGCCTTGCGGCGCAGGCCGAGGCGGGCCCGCAGGCCGAAGGCGACGTTCTCCCGGGCCCGCAGATGTGGGAACAGCAGGTAGTCCTGGAACACGACCCCCACCGGACGTCGCTCGCAGGGCACGAACACCCGCTCGGCCGGGTCGTCGAGGACCTCGCCGGCCAGCGAGATCCGGCCCTCGTCGATCGGGAGCAGGCCGGCCAGCGCGCGCAGCAGTGTGCTCTTGCCGGCGCCGCTTCGACCGAGGACGGCGACCGTCTCGCCCCGCTCCACCCGCAGCCCGACATCGAGGACGAACTCGCCCCGGCGAACCGCGATCCGGGCGTCGAGGCCCTGCGCCGCTGCCGCGGCGGCCGCTGTGCCGCCGACCACATCCGTGCTCTCGGGCTGGCCGGGGCTCACCGGGGATCTCCGTCCGCCGGGATGTCGCGGGTCGCGCCGGCGCGCGGGAGCCGACGGGCGCCACCCAGACGGCGGGCGCCGGGCAGCCAGTTCGCACGCAGCGTCACCAGAACGGCGACACACACCGCCAGCAGAACGAGTGACAGCGCGATGGCCGCGTCCGGATCGCTCTCGAGCGCCAGGTAGACAGACAGCGGCATCGTCTGCGTGCTGCCGGGGAAGTTGCCGGCGAAGGTGATCGTCGCGCCGAACTCGCCGAGTGCCCGGGCCCAGCACAGCGCGGCCCCGGCGGCCACCGCGGGGGCGACGAGCGGGACCGTCACCCGCCGGAACGTCGTCCACGGGTCGGCGCCGAGGGTCGCCGCAGCGTCCTCGTAGCGGCGATCGGCGCTGTTCAGCGCCCCCTCCACCGAGACGACGAGGAACGGCATCGCCACGAACGTCTGCGCCACCACCACGCCGGTGCTGGTGAAGGGCAGGGTGATCCCGAACCAGTCGTCCAGCCGTTCCCCGAGCACGCCGCGCCGGCCCAGCGCCAGCAGCAGCGCCACGCCGCCGACGACCGGCGGCAGCACCAGCGGCAGCGTGACCAGCGCCCGCAGCAGGGTCCGGCCGGGGAAGCGGGTGCGGGCCAGCAGCCAGGCCAGCGGAATGCCGAACACCAGCGACAACGCGGTTGCCTCGGTGGCGGTGCGCAGCGACAGCAGCAGGGCCTGCCGGACGCTCTTCTCCGTGATCAGCCTGGGCAGCCCGGACCACGGGGTGCGGATCAGCAGCCCGACGAGCGGAAGCAGCAGGAACAGGACGGCCACCGCCGCCGGCACCCACAGGGCCCACGGGACGCGCCGGCGGGTCTCGCGGCGCACGGCGCGGGCAGCACCGCGTGGGCCCTGCCGCCGCGACGGCAGGGCCCACGGCAGCGAGGTACCACCTGGGCTCGTCATCGACGGTTCAGCGGCGCTCGGGCATCTCGATGACGACGTTGGTGGACTTCACCGCGCCCACCGCGAGGACACCGGGCTCCAGGCCCAGCTCGTCCGCCGCCTCGCGGCTCATCAGCGACACCAGTCGGTGCGGGCCGGCCTGGATCTCGACCTGGGCCATCACCGTGTCGCGGGTGACCCGGGTGATGATGCCGGGGAAGCGGTTGCGGGCGGACTCCGCCACGACGGGTATCGTGGAACTTCCCTGCTCGCCCGCCAGGTCCTTGGCGAACTCGGCCAGGTTGGCGCCTTCGATGGCCCGGCGGCCCGCGTCGTCGTGGATGGTCGGCAGCCGGCCGCTGTCCGCCCACCGGCGGACGGTGTCGTCACTGACACCGAGCAGCGTCGCCGCCTCGCTGATCCGGAATGTCGGCATGCAGTGATGGTAACCCCGCAGCTTCGGTGTTTCCCGAAAGATTTACCCGATTTTGCGACGATTCCGGCCAGGTTCTGCCGCTGCCGCGGAGTTCGTGCCTGGGGTTCGTGGCGGGTTGGTCGTGGGCTTGCCCGGCCTGGTCCGGGCGGGATGCCCCGTTGGCGCCCGGCATCCGGCCCCGGCGGGGCACGATGCGGAGGTCACCACGTTCACCCCCGTCCCTGGAGCACCCGTGACCCTCCCCGAGAGCCTGTTCGCCACCGCCCCGATCGCCGACGGGACGAGGCCCGATCCGTCGCGCCGGGCCGCGGGACCGGTGCGGATCAACGTCCGCGCGCTGCTCGTCGAGGGGGACCGCATCCTGCTGGCCAACGTGCGCGGCCAGTCGACCTTCCACCTGCCCGGCGGGCGGGTGCCCCCGGGCGACTCGGTCCAGACGGCGCTGCGCCGCCTGCTCGACGAGCAGGCCGGCATCGACGCGGACCAGGTGACGTTCGTCGGCTGCGTGGAGACCACCGGGGTCGAGCACGGCGAACCGGTCGCGGAGCTCGACGTCGTCTTCGCGGTGGACAGATCGTGGGCGGGCGAGTTCGGCAGCCGGCTCGACGACCTGGACATCGTCTCGGCCTCCCTGGCCAGCCTGTCCGATCTCCAGCTGCGGCCCGACGTGCTGCGCCAACTCATCCCCGACTGGCTGCTGCACGCCCGGCCGGCCTGGTACGGCGCGTCGGGCCGCTGACGTCCGGGCGGGGTTGACCTCACGTCGGCTTCAGCTCCTAGCCTCGGGCGGACGCACCGTCTCCCGACCTGGAGAGCAGATCATGTACGCCATCCGGCTGCACGAGTTCGGCCCCGCGGACAACCTTCGGTACGAGGAGGTGGACGATCCGCGGCCCGGTCCCGGCGAGGTGCGGATCGCCGTGGAGGCCGCCGGGGTGCATCTCATCGACACCCGGCTGCGGGCGGGGGTCGCGTCGGGCCCACTCGCCGTGCCGTCGCTGCCGACCATCCCCGGACGCGAGGTGGCCGGGACCGTCGACGCGGTGGGCGACAACGTCGACGAGGGCTGGCTGGGACAGCGGGTCGTCGCCCATCTCGGGCCGCGCGGGCAGGGCTACGCGCAGCTCGCCGTCCGCGAGGTCGAGCACGTCCACCCGGTGGCGCCCGCGCTCGACGCTTCCACCGCCGTCGCGATGATCGGGACCGGGCGCACCGCCCTCGGCGTTCTCGACGTCGCCGAACTGACCGCGGACGACGTCGTCCTGATCACCGCGGCCGCCGGTGGTCTCGGTAGCCTGCTCGTGCAGGCGGCGCGCAACGCGGGCGCCGTCGCCGTCGGGCTCGCCGGGGGAGCGGCGAAGACCGCCGCGGTGCGTCGCCTCGGCGCCGACGTGGCCGTCGACTACCGCCGGCCCGGCTGGCCGGACGAGGTGCGCGCCGCGCTCGACGGGCGCTCGGTCACGGTGACCCTCGACGGCGTCGGGGGCGACACCGGCCGCGCCGCGCTGGAGCTGACCGGTCCGGCCGGCCGGTTCCTCGTGTTCGGCTGGTCCGCCGGTGCCCCCACACCGATCACCACGGCGGACGTGGTGCAGCGAGGCCTGCTGGTCGCGTCCGTCCTGGGCGCTCGGATGCTGCGCCGGCCCGGCGGGCTGGCCGCGCTGGAGGAGGCCGCGCTGGCCGCGGCGACCGCCGGGACGCTCGTCCCCGCGGTTCACACCTTCCCGTTGGCCGAGGCGGCGGCGGCACACGCGGCGCTGGAGAACCGGGGCACCATCGGCAAGGTCGTTCTGCTCACCTGAGTCCGCGGCCGGCCGGCATGCGCTGTCCCCCCGGCTACAGTCGCGGAGTGTCATTTTCCTGCGCGATCCTGGGCGTGAGGGTGCCGGCGTGCTTGTCGTCGGTGTGACAGGCCATCGCGGACTCACCGACGAGCAGCGCGCGTTCGTCGCCGGCGAGCTGTGGCGGCTGCTGGCGCCGCTGTCCCCCGGCGGTTTCGCGGGCATCAGCTGCCTGGCCGACGGGGCCGACACCGTGTTCGCCGACGTCGTCCTCAAGCTCGGCGGACGGTTGATCTCGGTGATTCCCGCGGCCGGCTACCGGGAGCTCCAGCCGGCCGACCACCGTCCCGAGTACGACCGGCTGGTGCGCAGCTCCGCCGAGGTCCGCCGGCAGGATCGGCCCAGCCCCGACCCGGCGAGCCTGATGCTCGCGAGCCGCGTGCTCGTCGACTCCTCCGACCGGATCATCGCGGTCTGGGACGGGCTGCCCGCCCGTGGCTACGGCGGCACGGCGGACGTCGTCGACTACGCGCGGCTGCGCGGCCGGCCCGTGCAGATCATCTGGCCGGACGGCGACGTCCGCGGCCCGGCTAGCGGGGAGTGAGCGGCACGATGCCGATGGGCACCGCGGTGAGGCCCGAGCTGGAGCCCCCCGCGGCGCTCCCGCCACCCGTGGCCGCGCCCGCGGTCGCCGTTGCGGTGCCCTGCTGGACCGTGGTGCTCTGACCGGTGCCCGTCTGGGCCGTGGCCGCGCCTGCCTGGGCGGCGCCCGTGGTGGCCTGTCCGCCAGCACCCGCCTGGGCCACGGCGGTGGTGGTCTGGGTGGTCGACGGGGGCGAGGGGTTCTGTGCCGGCTGGGCTGCCACCGCGGCGGCGGCCGTGCCGGCGGCCGGGATACGGCCCATCGGCCGGTTGACGGTGCCGGGGCTCGTGCCGGTGTTGGTTCCGGCCTGGACAGGCGGGGCGGCGGCTGCCTCGACGGCGGAGTGCTCCGGGGTGGCGGGCGTGCCCGGCGCGGCGGGGGTGGCCGGCTCCGTGGGAGTCAGCAGTGTGATCAGTAGGCCGGCCGGCGGCTCCGGGGCCGAGCGCGCGTCGCTGCCGGGTGCGCTCGGCTGGGTGGCTGGTGGGGATGCCGCGTCGGGCCGGCTGGCGGCCGCGAGGCGCAGCGTGCTGAGCGCGAGATCCTCGGCGGCGAGGCTGCCCTGCTGATCCTGCTCGGTGGGGGCGAGCGGGTCGCTGCCCCGACCTGACGGCGCGCCCGTCACCGTGTCCGCCGGATCGGTGGACCGGGGCACCGCCGGGGCGGGGACGCGGGCGGAATCCCGGCCGGTCGCCGGATTCCGGTCGGCGGAGCGGCTGGCGGCGGGACCGTCCGGTCGCGTGTCGTGCAGCGGGGCCTGGGCGCCGGTCGTCACGTCGTCACTGGCGGCGCTGAGACCCGCGGCGGTGGCGGCGGCCGCCACGGCGGCCACGGCCGCCACCGCGAGCGCGGCGACCGGGCGGCCCCGCTCGCCGTGGGCGCGATCGGAAGAGCCGCGGGGAGGGCCAACTTGTGAGGAAACCGGGGGAGGACGGGGGGCGCGCAAGCCGTGAGCAAAGGGGGGGGGGGGGGGGGGGGG
>NZ_JCBATA010000149.1:0-1557 GCF_059816245.1 Frankia sp. RB5 | reverse complement strand
AACTTTGCCGCAGCCCTGGGCGCGACCGGGAGGGTGTGACCGCGATGACGTAGCGCGGTTCGTTCGAGGGGGCATCTGATCCGGACGAGAATCCGGGCCACGCGAGCGGCGACCACTCGCGAGCAGAAGAATAATCCATGAAATTCGCGGGCAGCAGGTCCCTCTCGAACTGAGGCGCGGCCCGGCGCAGTCTGGCCGAATCATCGGCGACACAACATGCCTCACCACGCTGTACATGACGACAGGCGTATCCAATTCGAGTTCGCTTTCACCCGGCGTGGCATGCTTTTCTGTCATTGAGACTCCCGCGCGAGGCCGCGGGCCAAGGATCGGCTGTCACTTGAAGGGAGCAACCATGCGAACGTTCGCTCGTAGAATGGCTGCCGCAACCACGGCGGCGATTGTGGTCTTCGCAGCCCTGCTGGTGGGTGGCGGCCCAGCGTCCGCCGACTCGTCCGGCCACTTCGGGCCTTACTCCGTCGTGGACAGCTGGAAGGCCAAGACCGGCGAGACAGTCTACCTTCGTGTGGGCTCATGGGACGGAAATCGCGGCTCGGGGTACACTAAGATCGTCAACTACCACAACCTCACCACCGCCGCGGTCAAGGCCGCGACACTCTACTCCAAGGACATCAAACCTCAAGGCGGAACGACCAAACGGTTCGAGACCCCGGTCGAGCACGTGGAATGCCACGGAGCCTCGATCTTCAGAACCTGCCGGGTCATCGAGGTCATCACGCTCGTCGCCGTCGTGAACTTCCGGCCGCTCGGGGACGGCACCACCTTCGGGGTCGTGACGGCCTTCTGCGACAACCGTCCCCCCAGGTGCCCGGACTGGGTCAAGGACGCCATCAACATCTAACGAAGGTCATCGCGAGGAAACCAGGACATGGCCGAAGAGAGCGAATCCGCGCAGGCGCGCGGCTGGGTTCTGTCAGAACTGGCCGCGCTGCAGCATGCTTTGCTGTCGTCCGATCCCTTCATCGCCTCGGTGGCCTTCACTGACGACACGGTCCTCGTCGTCCTGAGGGGCGCCGAGGACCGGCGTGCCACGCTACCGCTCACGGCGAGTCGCCACGACTGGCATCGCGCGCTCGCGGGGGGCGGCATGCTCGCGGTTCCTCGCGAGGGCCCTGCCACCGGATTTCCACCCGACGAGTCCTCCCCGCCCCGCGCTCAGTACGCGGAGCTGCTGCATGATCTGGGTGAGCAGGCGGCAGGACTCTCCTACCGACACCACCCGCTGACCTATGGCTCGATCACGTTCGACGGGGAGCACGCGGCTGCGGTCGTGGTCCTCGATCGAGCAGGTCAGGCCTTCCGTACGCTCCTCGACTTCGCCAGGTCCTCAGGCCCCGCGGTTGGCATCCCCTACTCCATCGCAGACTGGATAGGGGATGGCCGTGGCACGCTCGCCGCCGACGGAATACGAGAAATGGCCTTGGACGGACCGTAGCCGTCCTTGGGCCCCTATCCGCCACGATGCGGTGGGGCGGGTAGTTCAGATCTTGTAGTGGCGAAGATCTGGCGCGCTACTCACAGGGCTGCGGCAAAGTC
>NZ_JCBATA010000148.1:0-1562 GCF_059816245.1 Frankia sp. RB5 | reverse complement strand
TACTACAGTTGCAGTGATCCTCGTGTGGCTGTTGCTGCTATGGCGTGGCGCTGGGCGGCGCGGATTCGGGTTTGGTAGTGGTAGTAGCGGCCGAGTGCTTGGTGCCGGCGGCGCCATTCCGACCACCAGGTGATCACGTTGTGTGGGATGGTGGTCTGCCGGAACAGGGCGATGAGGTGGCGGATTTCGTTGAGGGTGAGCGGGATCATCATGTGTCGGTCCGGTTCCGGCTGGCGGGTGATGGGGAGGCCGTCTGGAAGGCGCTGGTATCCCACGGCTGTTTTCTCTCGTGGGATGCTCGGGGGGTGTTCTTCGTGGTTCCTCAGGGCGGTGACGGCGAGCCAGGTGTGTGCGAGTATCGCGAGGGTGATGTGCCGGTACCAGGCGTGGTACTGGCGGACCTGGTAGTGGTCGAGGCCGACCTCGTTCTTGGCGGACTCGAAGCAGTCTTCTATGCCCCAGCGGCGTCCCGCGACGGTGACCAGGGCGGCGAGGGGAACCGGCTTTGGGCTGTGGGTGAGGAAGAACGCGAGTTCCTTCTTGCCGGATCGTGATCGGCGGATGAGGATCTGGTGAGGGAGGTTGTCCGGGCCTGCGTGGTCGGTGGTTTCGACGAGGGCCCAGTCGTAGAGCCGAGGTCCTTTCGAACCGTCGGCACAGGAATATGTCTCCCAGGCGGAGTCGGGAACCAGAGCGGCGAGGGTATCGACGCGGCGTCGACCGACGGCGGTGGTGACGTGCGTGTCCGACCTGACACCGAGTACAAAGCCGATGCGGTGTTCTTCCAGCCAGTCACGTAGTTCGGGGTCGGCGCCGTACACCTCGTCGCCGGCGACCCAGCCGATCTGCCGGTGTGCCAGCCAGAATCGGCGGATCATGTCCAGGGCGAGCAGTGGCTTGGTCGCGAATCCCACGCTGGCCGGGATACCCGCGTCCGCGCATCGGGCCCGGTCTTCGGTCCAGCTCTCGGGAAGGTACAGTTCCCGGTCGACCAGAGCTTTCCCTTTCCCGGACACGTAGGCGGCGAACACGCCGATCTGACAGTTTTCCACGCGGCCCGCCGTGCCGCTGTACTGGCGCTGCACGCCAGCGGACTTCTTCCCTTTCTTGAGGAAGCCGGTCTCGTCGAGAACGAGGACCCCGTCCGGCTCGAGGAGATTCTCCACGACGTACGACCGGACCACGTCGCCGACAGCGTCCTCGTCCCAGGCGTACTCGTTCAACAGCCGCTGCATCTTCTGCGGTCCGGCGTCCCGGCTGAACTCCGCGAGCGTCCACCCGTTCTTCCGTTCCGTCCGAGACAACAACCCTGCCACATACGCCCGCGCCTGCGCCCGTGGCTGATCAGACCGGAAACAGTCGGACAGGCGAGCGAACAACTCCTCCAGCCCCGCCTCCCACACCACGACGTCCATCTCGGATACGCTACCCGTCGCGGCCGCCGCCGCATCCTCATGTGTATTCACAAACCATGGAGAATCACGCGGCGGCCGCCCCACACCACCCGCCGCGCCGCAGGCGCGAATCAGGACCACACGGCAGCCACTGGGACTGTAGTACTA
>NZ_JCBATA010000147.1:0-1702 GCF_059816245.1 Frankia sp. RB5 | reverse complement strand
CGGCCGCCGCCGCATCCTCATGTGTATTCACAAACCATGGAGAATCACGCGGCGGCCGCCCCACACCACCCGCCGCGCCGCAGGCGCGAATCAGGACCACACGGCAGCCACTGGGACTGTAGTACTAGGCCGTTGCCCTTGTTGCGTAGACGACGGCTCGGCGCTCGTGCGCGTCGTCGTAGGGGCCCTTCACGATGGCCCGCCCGTAGCTTCCAGCGAAAAAACAACGCCAAGCGGCGATCGCCGAGGAATCGGAAGGCGCTAGTCCTGCAGAAGTTGCCCGGTGACGGGGTCGAGCAGCTCGAAGCGGACCACGATCGTTCGACGTACCCCGGTCTCAAGCATGGCTGTGACCCGGTGGCGGCCGTTGTCGTACCAGCGGTCGGCGGGGTAGTCGCCGAGTTCGATGCGTACGGGTTCGATGACGAGCAGGCTTTCCAACGCTTCGAGTTGCCATCCCGAGATCCCCTCGGCCTTGGCTGCGTCCACGGCGTGATCGCCGACGTCGGTGCCGGTCGCTCCGGCGGCATGGGCCTGTGCGACGAGTCGGATGGCGTTGGCGTTGACGCGGTGCCAGTCGCCGCCGTGGTACCAGCTGCAGCTGCGGCCTTCGCAGCTGGGGACGAGTCGGCGGTAGGTGCGGCGCCAGGTTGGTACACGCCGGTTCATGCAGGCGGGTCTGTCGAGCGCTTCCGGGGTTGGCAGCGTAGCGAGCGGTGTGACGACGTAGGACCACCGCTCGATCCACTCCGGGGCGCAGGTCACGAAGCCGTTCCGGTCACGGTGGCCTTGGTGAGGTGCCGGTAGATGGTGGGGCGGGTGACGCCGAACTCGTCGGCGATCTGCTGGACGGTGTACGTGCGTCGGCCGTCGGGGCCGGTTTCGTCGTACATCTCCTGCGCGAGCTGCACCTGGCGGGGTCCGAGCTTGGGTTTCTGCCCGCCGGTGCGGCCGCGGGCGCGGGCGGCCGCGAGGCCGTCCATCGTGCGCTCCGACATCAGTGCGTGTTCGAACTCGGCGATCGCGCCGAGGATCTGGAAGAACATCCGGCCGATCGCGGTGGAGGTGTCGATGCCCTGGTCGAGCACCACCAGGTCGACGCCGCGGGCCTGCAGGTCGGCGGACAGTTCGAGGAGGTGTTCGAGGGAGCGGCCGAGCCGGTCGAGCTTGGTGATGACGAGCTGGTCGCCGGCGCGGTTGGCGCACAGCAGCGCCTTGTCGAGTTCGGGCCGGCGGGCGAGTTTGCCGGAGGCCTTGTCGATGAAGATCTCGTCGCAGCCGGCTGCGCGCAGGGCGTCGTGTTGGGCTTCGGGGTGCTGGTCGCGGGTGGAGACCCGTCCATAGCCGACGCGCATGATCGAAGCGTAGCGCGAACGGGGGTGTACGTGACATAGCCGCGTACACGGCATGCGTTACACGTGTGACCTGCGGAGACAGGTTGTCGATCAATGTGTTTCATGAACGATCGTTACCGGTCAACCCCACCCGCTCCCGCCAGCGGGCCAGCCCTACGAGGGTGGTCAGTGTGCCCACGTGGTCGGGTCCGAGTACTCGCAGGCGATCGGCGAGCAGGGTCTCGAACGCCGCCGCGGCGCCGGCCGGATCGCCCGCCTCCCCCCGCCAGTGGGCCAGGTTGTGTCGAGCGTTCATGGTCTCTGGGTGGTCGGGTCCGAGTATTCGCAGCATGTCGGCGAGCAGGGCC
>NZ_JCBATA010000146.1:0-1717 GCF_059816245.1 Frankia sp. RB5 | reverse complement strand
GGCAGGGGAATCCGGTATGGACCGCGATGGTTAGATGGACCGCGCTGGTATAGTCGCCGGTGTGGTGCGGCAGGTGACCGGAGGGGCGGGTGGGGTCTATGATCTCGGCTTCCATGTCGTCTGGTGCCCGAAGTACCGTCGGGCTGTCCTCGTGGGTCAGGTTCGTGACCGGCTGGACACGCTGATCCGGCAGAAGTGCGCCGAGCATGACTGGCCGGTCGTCGCGCTGGACATCGAGCCCGACCATGTGCACCTGTTCGTGAAGGCTCACCCGAAGCACTCCCCGTCGTACATCGCCAACCAGGTCAAGGGCTTCACATCCCATGAACTGCGGGGCGAGTTCGCGCACCTGCGTTCCCGGCTGCCTACGCTGTGGTCCCGGTCGTATTTCGTCGCGACCGTCGGCGCGGTCTCCGCGCAGACGGTGCGGCGGTACGTCGACACGCAGGACGAACGGCCGTGGCGAAGGGGAATGCCACGGTGAGGCGGACGTACAGGTTCCTGCTCCGCCCGACCGCGCGTCAGGTCGTCGCGCTGACGGCAATGCTCGACGATCATCGGACGTTGTACAACGCGGCGTTGCAGGAACGTCGGGATGCCTACGCGCACCCGTCGAAGACGAGGATCCGGTACGGGGATCAGTCCGCCCAGTTGAAGGAGATCCGGGCCTGTGACCCGGACCAGGCCCGCTGGTCGTTCTCCTCCCAGCAGGCCACCCTGCGCCGGCTCACCCTCGCGTTCGAGGCGTTCTTCCGCCGGGTGAAGGGCGGGGAGACGCCCGGCTATCCGCGGTTCAAGGGTGCCGGCTGGTTCGACACGGTGACGTGGCCCGTCGACAACGACGGCTGCCGGTGGGACTCGCAGCCCGAGCACCCGACGCGGACGTTCGTCCGCCTTCAGGGCGCCGGGCATGTCAAGGTCCACCAGCACCGGCCCGTGCGGGGCAGGGTGAAGACCCTGTCCGTCAAGCGCGAAGGCGCCCGCTGGCACCTGATCCTGTCCTGCGACGACGTCCCCGCGAAGCCGCTGCCGCTGACCGGCGCCGTGGTCGGCATTGACCTTGGCGTGGCGTCGCTGGTCACCGACTCCAACGGCGAACACTACGGCAACCCGCGTTTTTTGAGGCGGTCCGCCGACAGGCTGGCCGACGCACAACGGGACCTCTCGCGCAGGCGGCGTGGTTCGCAGCGGCGCCGCGGGGCCGTGCAGAGGGTCGCCGCCGTGTCCCGGCATGTCGCCCGGCAGCGGGTCGACCTCGCGAACAAGACCGCGAACGAGATCGTCGCCGGTCATGACCTGATCGTTGTCGAGAAGCTGAACATCAAGGGCATGGTCAAGCGGGCCAGGCCCAAGCCCGACCCCGACAGCGCCGGCCGGTTCCTTCCCAACGGCCAGGCCGCCAAGTCCGGACTCAACACGAGCATGCACGACGCCGGGTGGGGGGTGTTCCTCCACGCGCTGCGCGCCAAGGCTGAAAGCGCCGGACGGCTCGTCGTCGAGGTAAACCCCCGTCACACCTCCCAGCGGTGCCCGGGGTGCGGGCACGTCGCGGCGGAGAACCGGCCCACGCAGGCCAGGTTTCTGTGCGTGCGGTGCGGGCACGCCGCGCACGCCGACGTGAACGCGGCCGTCAACATCCTCAGGGCCGGGCTGGCCCTTCAGACCGCGGCAACGTCGTCCTGAGAAGCCGCCGGCCTCAGCCGGTGGAGGAGTCACG
>NZ_JCBATA010000145.1:0-1774 GCF_059816245.1 Frankia sp. RB5 | reverse complement strand
CCTGTCTTCCGCACGTTCGTGTGGTGAGACAGCTACGTGGTTGATTGTTCGGATCGGGTCGGGTTGATCGGGATCCGTGGTGGCGGGTCTGGGACTGTTCGTGGCTGTGTCGGTTGTGGCGGGTTACGGGCCGCCGAGCGTGGAGAAGCCGCTCGGTGTGCTGCCCGTGGTGCGTGACTACCTGGCCCGTCTCGATCTGGCGGGCACGATCGATCGGCTCGCCCCGATGCGCGACAAGGTCAATCGGGTCACCCATGGCCAGGTGATCGCCGCGCTGGTCGCGAACCGGTTGACCTCGCCGACCCCGCTGCTGCACGTCGAGACGTGGGCCCGTCGGTGGGCGGTCGAGGAGATGTTCGGCATGTCCCCGGACGCGCTCAACGACGACCGGGTCGGCCGGGCGCTTGACGCGCTCGCCCCGGTGAGCGAGCAGGTCGCCGGTTCGGTCGGGGCGGCGGCGATCGCCGCGTTCGGCCTCGACGTGTCCCGTTTCCACTGGGACATGACCTCGATCTCGTTGTACGGCGCCTACCCTGAGGTCGACGGCGACTACGCGACGCCGCGCTACGGCCACCCGAAGGACCGCCGTCCCGACCTCAAGCAGGTTCAGACGGGCCTGGCCAGCACCGGCGACGGTGGGATCCCGCTGCTCCCGCGTGCCTACGACGGCGGCGCTGGGGAGGTCTCCCAGGTCCAGGGCGCGCTGCGCGCTCTCGTCGAGCTCGCCGGCCCGCGCAGGTTCCTGCTGGTCGGGGACACCAAGCTCGTCTCCTACGGGAACCTGACCGCGCTGACCTCGACTCCCGGGGTCACGTTCCTCGCGCCGGCGCCGAAGACAGCCGTGCCCGCGCGGGTCCTCGCCGCCCAGGACTGGGCCACCGCCACGATCATCGAGCATGTCGCGGCCCGCGACCAGGACAAGCCGGTCCACCAGCGGGCCCGCTACCGCGCCCGCGAGGGGACGACCGTGCTGCGCGGGCCGCGGAAGAAAGACCCGCCGGTCACGGTGCGCACGGTGTTCGTCTGGTCGTCGGCGAACGACCAGGCCGCGAAGGCGGCCCGCGCTCTGAAGCTGGACCGCGCCCGCGAGGCGCTGGACACCCTCGCCCGCGCCGCGGGCAGCCACCACCTCTACCGCACCGAGACCGCGGTGAAGGCCCGTCTGGCGTTCCTCACGACCAAACACCGGGTCTCCCGCTACCTGATCGCGCAGACCAGCGTCGACCCGGACACCGGGAAACCCTCCCTGACCTGGCAGTTCGACCAGACCGTCCTCGACGCCGAGGCCGCCACCGACGGCTGGTACGCCCTGCTGACCAACCTGCCCGACAGCATCAGCCCCACCGAGGTCCTCGCCCGCTACAAGGGCCAGGAAGTCTCCGAACGCCGCTACGGCACGTTCAAAGGCCCGCTCGCGGTCACGCCGATGTTCCTGCGTTCCAACCAGCGCATCCACGCCCTCATCCACGTGATCTGCCTGGCCCTGCTCGTCTTCTCGCTCATCGAGCGCCAAGCCCGCCTCGGCGCGGGCCCCGACGGGAAGATCCCCGGCCTCTACGCCGGTCGTCCCGCCCGCCCCACCGGCGCACTCGTCCTTGGCACGCTAAGCACGCTGCGCCTCGTGCCCGCCCAGGACCGCCGACCCGCCTACATCCCGCGCCCACCACACCTGCACCAGCACCTCCTCGACATCCTCGGCGTCGACCCAACCCGCCCACCATGATCGACATACGGGCCCGTCAACGCATCAAAGCCCCATGTGCGGAAGACGGGC
>NZ_JCBATA010000144.1:0-1793 GCF_059816245.1 Frankia sp. RB5 | reverse complement strand
GTGTCCATTCACGGGTGCGCGCTCCAGCACCCCCGGTTTTGATGTTGTTTTAGGCGGTGGTCAGGGCGGGCGCGGTGGCGCGGGGGGCGGGTAGCCAGGGCTGGCCTGCGAGGGCCATCTGGATGGCGTCGACGGCGCGGATGCCGTGGTCGCGGGCGGAGACGAGGTAGGAGCGCACGCGCAGGTAGGCGGCAAGGGTGGTGGGGGTGTGCCAGTAGCCCGAGACGGCCTGGTGGCGTTTCGGGAGCCTGATGGCCTGCTCGGCGGGATTGTTCGTCCAGGGGATCTTGAAGTCGGTGAGGAAGAGCCAGACCTGGTCGGCCTTCGCGGCAAGCCGGCGGGCGAGGACCAGACCGGGGTGGTTCTTCCCGTCGGTCCAGGGTCTGGACATGTTCGTCAGGTCGCCGATGCGGACGTCAGCGTCGTAGCGGGCCCGCAGCTCGTCGATCATCTTCTGGTCCAGGCGGCTGTTTCCGGCGGCGCGGGTGGCGGTGACGAGGGTGTTGGCCTCGCGGAGGAGGTCGATCAGCCGGCCGGCCCAGCGCTGGACCTTCGGCGCGAGCGTCAGCACGGCCCGCAACGCCCTGATCAGATGGGCACAACACAGTTGGACGCCGGCGAGGCCGGGGTCGTACTGGTGCCAGCCGGCGTAGTCGTCGCGGGTCAGGTAGCCGGGCCAGCCGTCGAGCACCCCGGTGCCGTGGATCGCCTCCGAGGAGCGGGAGCCCATCGCCGCGTACCAGACCAGCCCGGGCGTCGGAGTGCGGATGACCAGCAGGTGCGGGGTGCCGGACAGGACCGTGCCGGTGGCCTCGTCGAGATCCCTGCGGAGCACGTTGACCGGGGACTCGTCCCCGCACAGCACCGGCTCGGCGCGCAGCGCCGCCTTCATCGCCTCGTCGAACCCGGCGGCCTCCAGGTCCTGGGCGAGCCGGGCGTTCGCGCGGGCGACGAACCCGGCCGAGACCTCCACGCCCAGCAGCCCGGCGATGACCCTCGCGGCCCGTTCCACCGGCACGTTGGCCTCACTGGCCAGCAGCACCGCCGCCGCGTGCAGCCGCGGCCCGTAGGACACCGTGCCCGTCGCCGCGTGCCGGACCCCCGGCACCCCGGCCGTGGTGACCTTCCCGCAGCAGGCGCAGCGCCGCCGCGGCAGCGCCCACTCCACCTTCTCCAACACCGGGTCGAGCAGGTCCCAGACCTGCGCCCAGCCCTCAGGCAGCACCTCCGCGCCGGCCAGGTCAGCCTCGCACGACGAGCACTCCGCCGGTGGATCCGCGGCTTCTGACCGGTCCGGTTCCGGCTCCCGGCGCAGGCCCGCGCCCGGATGACCCGGCTGCCCGCCCGGCTTCCGTTCCTTCGAACGGACCCGCTCCGAGGACTCCCGCCGCTGCGCCTTCCGCTTCTCCTTCGCCCCGACCGGCTCCTTCGACGGCGGAACCGACGAGTTCGTACTGTCCATCCCGACCCGCCGCCGCAGGTCGGCGACCTCGAGCTCCAACCGCTGTCGCTCGGCCCGCTCCGCGGCCAACTCCGCCTCATGGCGCTCGGCCATACCCTCGATCACCCGGCGCAGCCGCTCGTTCGTCGCCACCAGCCGGCCGTTCGTCGTGGCGAACTGTTCGATCCGCGCCTCGGCAGCCGCGAGACGCGACTCCAACGACGCGGACAGGTCAGCCACAAACCCAGATCATCCACGCCCCACAGCCACGATCAAGCAACAACCACAACGTGTCACCCCAACACAAACGCCCAGCTCAGCGGACCGCTGTCACTCACCCGTGAATGGACAC
>NZ_JCBATA010000143.1:0-1839 GCF_059816245.1 Frankia sp. RB5 | reverse complement strand
GTGTCCATTCACGGGTGGTGGGTTGAGTAGCTCCGTGTTGATGGTGGTTCAGGCGGCGAGAGTGTGTGTGGGGCGGGCCGTGCGCGGGGTGGGCAGCCAGGGTGTGCCGGCGAGGGCGAGGCGGATGGCGTCGATGGCGGTCAGGCCGTGGTCGCGGGCGGAGACGAGGTAGGAGCGCACGCGGAGGTAGGCGGCCAGGGTGGCCGGGGTGTGCCAGTAGCCCGAGACGGCCTGGTGCCGTTTCGGGAGTCTGATCGCCTGTTCGCTGGGATTGTTGGTCCAGGGGATGGCGAAGTTGGTGGTGAAGAGCCAGACCTGGTCGGCCTTCGCGGCGAGCCGTCGGGCCAGGACCAGGCCGGGATGGTTCTTCTCGTCGGTCCAGGGGCGGGACATGTTCGTCAGTTCGCCGATGCGGACGTCGGCGTCGTAACGGGTCCGCAGCGCGTCGATCGTCTTCTGGTCCAGGCGGTTCCTGCCGGCGGCGCGGGCGGCGGCGACGAGGTGGCCGGCCTCGCGGAGCAGGTCGATGAGCCGACCCGCCCACTTCTGGACCTTCGGCGCGAGCGTCAGCACCGCCCGCAGCGAGCGGATGAGGTGGGCACAGCACAGCTGCACGCCGGCGAGCGTGGGGTCGTACTGGTGCCAGCCGGCGTAGTCGTCCCGGGTGAACAGGCCGTGCCAGCCGGTGAGGACGCCGGTGGTGTCGATCGCCTCGGACGACCGGGAGCTGATCGCCGCGTACCAGACCAGCCCGGGCGTCGGGGTGCGCACGACCAGCAGGTGCGGGGTGCCCGACAGGACAGCGCCGGTGGCCTCGTCAAGATCCTTGCGCAGCACGTTGACCGGCGACTCGTCGCCGCACAGCACCGGCTCGCCGCGCAGCGCGGCCTTCATCGCCTCGTCGAACCCGGCGGCCTGAAGATCCCCAGCGAGGCGTTCGTTCGCGCGGGCGACGAACCCGGCCGAGACCGGCACTCCGAGGAGCGCGTCGATGACCGTCGCGGCCCGTTCGACCGGCACGTTCGCCTCCGAGGCGAGCAGCACCGCCGCGCCGTGCAGCCGGGGCCCGTAGGCCACGCCGCCCGCCGCCGCGTGCCGCACCCCCGCAACAGCCGCCGTGGTGACCTTCCGGCAGCACGCGCAGCGCCGCCGCGGCAGCACCCACTCGACCTTCTCCAGCACCGGTTCGAGCAGGTCCCAGACCTGCGCCCACCCGTCCGCCAGCACCATCGCGTCGGACAGATCCGCCTGGCACGACGCACATTCCGACGGCGGGTCCGCCGATAACGACCGGTCCGGCTCCGCCTCCCGGGAAAGCCCCGACCCCGGATGACCCGGCTGCCCACCAGGCTTCGTCTCCTTCGACCGGACCCGCTCCGACGACGCCCGCCGCTCAGCCTTCCGCTTCTCCCGCGCGCCGATCGGCTCCTTCGACGGCGGCACAGAGGAGTTCGTACTGTCCATCGACAACCGCCGACGCAGCTCGGCGAGTTCGAGCTCGAGTTCCTCGACCCGCCGCACGGCCCGGTCCCGCTCGGCGCGCACCGCGCCAAGCTCCACCTCATGCCGCGCGGCCGAGTCCTCCACGACCCGACGCAGCCGCTCGTTGACCGACGCCAACCGCTCGTTCGCCGCCACCGACGCGGCCTGCCCGGCGGCGAGTTCCTCGATCCGCGTCTCGGCAGCCGCGAGACGCGACTCCCACGACGACGCGGACGACTCAGCCACAGCTCTGATCATCCACGCCCAACCACCAGGATCAAGCAACGACCACAGCGCGTCCCCGCAACACAAACCCCAAGGTCAGCGGGCTACCCCTGCGCACCCGTGAATGGACAC
>NZ_JCBATA010000142.1:0-1894 GCF_059816245.1 Frankia sp. RB5 | reverse complement strand
CAGTGCCTGGAACGTTTCCGTGGACACGACACCCCGGTAGTAGGCAGCCCACCCCCGGATGATCGGGTTGAGCGTGCGGATGACCGCGCTCGCGTTGGCCCCGCGCAGGGCCTTCATCGCGGCGGCCAGTCGTGCCCGGACACGCATGACCGCGTCCTTGCTGGGTTTTACTATCAGCTTCGGCCCGTAGCGCCGGACGTTGAACCCGAGGAAGTCGAAGCCCTCGTCGAGGTGGACCACACGGGTCTTGTCCTCGTTGAAGGCCAGCCCTCGGGCCGCCAGCCATGGCGTCAGCTGGGCTTTGACCTGTTCGGCCTGTTCCCGGCTGTCGCACAACGCCACGAAGTCGTCGCAGTACCGCACCAGCGCCGGTGTTCCCGTGATTGTTTCCTCGGACTTCCGGTAGGGATTCCACCCGTAGACGGTGCCTGCGGCTTGGCCCATCCCGTGCAGCGCGATATTAAAGAGTAACGGGCTGATCACACCACCTTGGGGAACTCCTTCGGTGGTGGGACGGTACCCGTCCAGGCCGATCACGCCCGCCGCCAGCCATCTGGCCACCACTTCCCGTCCCGGGAAGCTGCCCAGCAGCCCCAGCGTGTGATCATGGTCGACGTGGTCGAACGCCGCTTCCAGGTCCGCGTCCAGCGCCCACCGGCGTTTCGTCCGCGTGCCCGCCACGGTCCAGAAGATCGCGGCGACGGCGTCCTGGCAGCCGCGCCCAGGCCGGAAGCCATACGACTTCGGCTCGAACCTCGCTTCCCACTCTGGTTCCAACGCGGTGACCACCATCGCCTGAACCGCCCGATCGGCGATCACCGGTATTCCCAGCGTCCTGCTCTTGTTCTTTCCTCGCTTCGGGACGAGTACCCGCCTGACCGGTTGTGCGGTCCACGACCGGGACCGCTTTTGCACCGTGTCGGCCAGTTCGGCCTTCTCCGGCGCGTCCAGCACGACCCGGCCGTCCACCCCCGGAGTCAGACGGCCAGCATTGACCTCCGTCACCCGCCGCACGCTCACCTGAGCGTTCGCCAGAGACCGCAAGGCCAGCTTCTGCAGATTCCGGAGACGTTTCATGTCCCCGTCCCTTGACGCCGCGAAGATCCGTTGCCGTAGCCTGCGTACTTCCCGGTTCGCCTGGTCCCAGTCGATGTCGTACCAGTCCCAGCCGGGCCGGTCGTCCTCCGGTCCGTTCACCCCGGCGACCGCCGGGGTGTCCAACGTGTCCTTCGGTTCCGCCAGTAGGGTCGTCGGTTGTCTCCGCGGGCTCACCTGACCCACGTGGGCGCCCTTTCGGGCCCGGACACCAGGTCCGGTATCCGGCCGGTTCCTCCCATGGCCCACGCCAGGAGGAGGCGCGACTACGGTCATGGTCTTCCCGTCACCTTTCGGCCTGCCGGCATTCGCTTCTTGGGTCATCCTGCTCCCGCCGGGGGATCGGCCTTCCTCACGGTCGGCTCACCAGCCCTCACGGGCCGGACCACGACGGGGTTCCACGTTCCACACGCACAAGCAACGACCGGATTGGGTGCCCTCTCGACCCCGGGGACGGCGGTGCCCGCCACGACCGCTACCGAATGGACGGCCGTCGCCTGCCGCCTCACAACGGCATGGTCCCTAAACCCCGGGAGTCCTTCCATCTATCCGAGGCTCAACGTAACGAGGCATCATCGAGGGTTCACTCGCGTTCACCCGCCCGGCCTTTCTCTCACCTGTAACCCCCGGATGGATCAGGGGCCCTTGGGCTTTCCCCGGAGCTTCGCACCCCGCCGTTACCGGCGACGCACGTCCAGGTGGGAACGGGCCATCGGGCACTGGCCCGGGACTATATCGCCGGTATCAACCGGCCCTCCTTCCGATACATCCACTTGTCACGTGCGACCTCGTGTCGCAC
>NZ_JCBATA010000141.1:0-1959 GCF_059816245.1 Frankia sp. RB5 | reverse complement strand
CTTGGGGCGGGTCAGGTGGTGGTTTGGCGGGCGGCGCGGGCGTGGGCGAGTCGGTAGGAGTCGCTGCCGGTTTCGATGATGTTGGCGCCGAAGGTGAGGCGGTCGACGATCGCGGCGCAGAGCCGGGGGTCGGTGAAGGTTTTGGTCCAACCGGAGAAGGACTCGTTCGAGGCGATCGCGACGCTGTTCTTCTCCTCGCGTTCGGTGAGGACCTGGAAGAGGAGTTCGGCGCCGCGCCGGTCGAGTTCCATGTAGCCGAGTTCATCGATGCAGAGAAGGTCGACGCGGCCGTAGCGGGCGATCGTCTTCGCGAGGACTTTCTCGTCGGCGGCCTCGACGAGTTCGTTGACGAGTTTCGCGGCGAGGGTGTAGCGGACGCGGTGGCCGGCGATCGCGGCGGCGGCACCGAGCGCGATGAGGAGGTGGGACTTGCCGGTGCCGGAGTCCCCGATGAGGCAGAGTGGTTCACCTCGGGTGACCCAGGCGCACCCGGCGAGAGTGTTGACGACCGCGGGATTCACCATGGGATTCGCGGTGTAGTCGAAGTCGGCGAGCCATTTCGAGCGCGGGAAGCCAGCGGCTTTGATCTGCCGGTCGGACCGGCGCCGGTCACGTTCTTCGCATTCGGTCATGAACAGTTCGGCGAGGAACCCGCGGTAGGTGAGGTGTTCCCGTTCGGCGGCGTCCGCGATCTCACCGAAACGAGCGCGGACGGTCGGGAGACGCAGGGCCCGGCAGGCCTGGTCAACGGCGGCGTCCGCGGCCTGGTCGGTGACGTTGCGGCGTAGTGCACTCATGACACTTCTCCTTCGGAGGACGCTGAGGGCGGGGCCCGTCCAGCCGGCGGCGGGGACGCGCGGCGGCGGAGCAGCTGGTCGTAGTGGGCCACCGACGGGGCCGGCCGGGTGTCGGCGGGCAGGGCGGCGAGGCGCCGTTCGGTCAGACTCACCACCGGGCTGGCCGGCGGTGCCGCGCTGGCGGGCCGGCGGGTCTGACCGGCCTTGCGGGCCTCGACCGCGACCACGTCGGCGGTGTTCGCACCGAGAGCGACCGCCGCGGTCAGGCCGGCGACCACGTCGAGGTGGGGCAGGTGACGATGGAGCAGGAGGACCTCCACGAGGGCGCGGGTGCCACCGGCGTCGCCGTGCGCGTGCCGCGCAGACGCCCAGAACGCCTCATGCGCCGAGGTGAACATCCCGCTGGCGCGGGCCTGGACCAGCGCGGTCGCCCCAGGCAGCGCACCCGGTTTGCGGGCCAGGACCTCCAGGTAGTGGTCGAGCAGGAGCGCCTGGGAGCCTTTGCGGACCGCGCGGGCATGGCGGGCGACCTCGGTCCGGCCATCGAGGATGACCAGTTCGGAGGCGCGCAGGAACACCCGGACCCGCTGGCCGATCAGCCTGACCGGCACCGAGTAGTGACACTGACGGACCGTGATCCGCCCGTACCGATCGACCCGCGGAGTCAGGAGCAGACCCGGCTCGAACGCCTCGTCCGGCAACGGCCGTAGCAGCGGCGCCTCCACCGCGAACGCCTGCCCGACCGTGACCACCCGCCCCTCGATCCGCCGGGCGTCGTCGGCGATGTCGGCCCGCTCGACCCGGACGTTGAGCTCGGCCAACGTGTCGACCTCGGGCACCGGCACCAGATGGTTACGGCGGAACCGGCCGACCTCGCCCTCGACCCCGCCTTTCTCGTGCGCGCCCTCCACCCCGGGCATGCAGTAGAACGCGTCAAAACCATGATGGGAACGAAACAGCACCCAACGATCGGACTCGGTGCGGTTGCGGCCCATCAGCACCCGAGACACCGCCGACCGGAGATTGTCGTAACGGATCTTCCCGGTGGGGACACCGTCCAGCACCGTGAACGCATGAAGATGCCCCTCGATGAACGCCTCCTGCCCCTGCGAAGCGAACACCCGGTGGACCGCCTTACCGGAATACGGCATTCGTAACGTGA
>NZ_JCBATA010000140.1:0-1993 GCF_059816245.1 Frankia sp. RB5 | reverse complement strand
CCGTTGCATGAGAGCGCTGGATAGCGCTGTTCATGCCGCCTCACCTTTCGGTGGGGCACCCCGGGTCTGACCGGCCGTGGCCGTGCCCGGTTCCCGCTTCACAGCCACCCGCCCGCTCGCGCGGGTCTTATGGTCGGCTCCACGGGTGTTTTCCGTCTCCGATGTACTGGCGGCGACGAGGTTGCGCAGGTTGACCGCCGCGTTGGTGTCTCGGTCGAGTACCAGCGCGCAGGACTGGCAGTGGAACGTGCGGTCCGACAGCGTCAGGCTTGGGTTTCGCCAGCCGCAGCCGGAGCAGGTCTTCGAGCTTGGGTACCAGCGGTCCGCGACGTGTAGCCGCGAGCCGTACCAGACGGTCTTGTAAGCGAGTTGGCGGCGGATCTCTGCCATCCCGGTGTCGGCGACGGCGCGGGCGAGGCGCCGGTTACGGACCATCCCGGCGACGTGCAGGTCCTCGACCACAACCACGTCGTGGGACGTGGCGAGGCGGGTCGTGAGCTTGTGCAACCCGTCGCGACGCTGGTTCGCGACGTGGGCGTGGATCTTTCCGAGCCGGGCGGCGCGTTGACGGCGTCCGACTGAGCCTGGCTTCGACCGGGAGTAGGCCCGGGACGCCTTGCGGAGTTTCCGCTGGGAGCGGGCGAGCGGTTCCGGGTTGTCGACCTGTTCGCCGGTCGAGAGGACCGCGAGGTGCTTCACGCCCGCGTCGACGCCGACCGGCCCGCCCGCCCGCTGCCATGGCGGGGACGTTTCGGGCACGTCCCGGTCAGCCTCGACGGTGAACGAGACGAACCAGCGGCCGGCGGTACGTGACACGGTTGCGCCGAGCAGACACGCCCGGCCGTCGGCGAGCCGGCCGGTCAGCGCGGCCATCGGTTCGTGGACCTTGACCCGGCCGATCCGGGGCAGCGTCACGTGCAGGCCACCGGCCGGGCCGTAGGCACCGGTCGTGTACCGGAACGAGTCGCGGGCCTTCCCGCGCTTGGTGAACCGGGGGAAACCGGCCCGCCGGCCCTTGCGCTTCCCGCGCTTCGAGTCGGAGAAGTTCTTCAGCGCGCGGGCCAACTGGGCGAGCCCGGCGGAGAACGCCTCCTTTGAGCACTCCGGCCACCACGGGGCGACATCGTTCTTGACCTGGTTGAAGCGCAGCCGCAGCGCGGGCAGCGTCCAGGGCACCGCCGTGAGCGCGCCGCCGTCGAGTCCGTAGGACTTCTCGGCGTCGCGCTGCGCGAGGGCGGCCTTCACGAACGCCAGACCCCAGTTGTAGACGAACCGGGACGCCCCGGCGTGGCGGCGGAGATCGGCCCGCTGGGCGTCGTTCGGGTCGAGCGCGAACCTGTAAGCCTGCATCGTCTTCACACCGGGCCGTCCTCGGTCGCGGCGGCGACCGCTCGGGCGGCCCGGTTCACGGCGGCGCGGCCGCCGTACAGCCGGGCGCACATCGACGTGAGGATCTCGGTGATGTCGCGGACCAGGTCGTCGTCGACTTCGGCCGGGTCGACGACCAGCAGCCGGCGTCCCTGCGCGGACAGCACGGCCTCGACGTATTCGGCGCCGAACCGGGCGAAGCGGTCCCGGTGCTCGACGACGATCGCGGTCACGGCCGGGTCGCGTAGCAGCGCGAGGAACTTCCGGCGGTGGCCGTCCAGCGCCGAGCCGACCTCGGTCACAACCCGACTGACAGGCAGGCCCTGCCCCGCGGCCCACGCGGTGACCCGCGCGACCTGCCGGTCAAGATCTGATCGCTGGTCAGCGGACGAGACCCGGGCGTACACCGCGACCGTCTCCACCACCACCGACCGGACCGGCTCGTCGACCAGGATCAGCCCACCGACCCGCCGCGCGGGGACGGGCAGCCTGCCCTCAAGGAACCACTGACGGGCGGTCGAGTACCCGACCCCGTTCGCCGCAGCCCACTCCTTGAGATTCACCCCACCATTATACAGCGCTCACTGGCGCTAACCGGCGGCCAGTCGGCAGCAGAATTCAACCC